>RPQV01000152.1 GCA_003818595.1 Calditrichota bacterium | reverse complement strand
GTTCATCAAAAAGGATAGGGCTGGTTGGGCGTTCATAATGACCGGCATTACCATCGTCTTGTCAATCATCACAGTTTTCATCGGACTTTATCCCCGAGTTATGGTCTCCAGTCTGAATGACGCGTGGAGCCTCACCATTTATAATGCTTCTTCGACACCGTACACGCTCAAGGTCATGACCATCATCGCCGTCATTTTTGTTCCGGTGGTTTTGGCGTACCAGGCTTGGACGTACTGGACATTCCGTAAACGCGTGAGTGTGACGTCAGAATTGGAATATTAATCTGTGAATCCACTTTCAGCGACAAAAGGCTTGTGAAGGAAAAAGCACAAGCCTTTTGCCCTGCTGTGGTAATCTCGCAGAACTGCAAAACGCTCCATCGCGATCATATGAGCCTGACGCCATGAACTTGGACAAACGGTTGTTGCTTTACCTCTCTGATTTCAAGACCCTTATCCTGTCTGTTTTAGGGCTGAATGGTTTGATCGGTCTGGCAATTGTTTTTCAGGTCGACAAGTTGAGCTCCATGAGTGCTGATATTTTTCTGCAGCACAAATCCCTGTTTCAAATTCGATTTGATTTGATCCTCTTTCTCAGTGCGGTACTTGTCCGCTATGCCGGCCAATGGGGCGCGCATGCACTGTCATATACTCTCTCTGCGGCGATCAAACGTCGAGTGCGCGGACAAATCTTGACCCAGCTCGTGCGCCTTGGGCCCGCGTTCACGCGCAGGCAGCAGACAGGCGCCGTCAAAACCACACTCCTCGAAGGCGTCGAAAAGCTGGACGGCTACTTTGGCGAATACCTGCCGCAAATGGTGAATGCCGCAGTGATTCCTCTCCTGATTCTGATGTTTATGTTCCCGGTCGATTGGCTTTCAGCATTCATCCTTCTGGCAACCGCTCCATTGATCCCTTTCTTCATGATCCTTATCGGAGACAGGGCGGACACCCAGACTCGGCGGCAGTGGCATGTGCTCAATCGACTCAACTCTTTTTTTATCGAGACACTTCAGGGATTGACGACGCTCAAAATTCTCGGTCGCAGTCGAGAGCATGCCGTCAAGATTTTTCAAGTGACCGAAGAATTTCGATCGACGACCATGAAGGTGTTGCGCATCGCATTTCTCTCAGCACTGACGCTCGAATGGTTGTCAACGTTGAGCACCGCCGTCATCGCCGTGGAGATCGGCCTGCGATTGTTGTATGGCAAATTGGCTTTCGAGCAAACCCTTTTCATTTTGCTGCTGGCGCCCGAGTTTTATCAGCCCCTGCGCCAATTAGGTCCTCAATTTCACAGTGGTATAGAGGGAGTGAGTGCGGCGAAAGGAATTTTCACTCTCTTGGATGAACAGCCGCAAATCACTTTCGGAACTGGTATTCAGAAAACGTCACAACCAACCATCCGTTTCGAGCATGTCAATTTCACCTATCCTGGTTCGCAGAGTCCGGCGCTCACTGACATCTCCTTCTGCATTCAACCGACGGATAAAATTGCGCTTGTCGGACCCAGCGGCGCCGGGAAAACGACCCTTGTCTCACTTTTGCTGCGATTCATTGAACCGCAGCAGGGCGCTATTTTCATCGACCATACGCCCTTGCAGGAACTCTCTTTACAGCAATGGCAGCGCTTACTGACATGGGCGCCCCAGATCCCCTATCTGTTTTTCGGTTCTATCATGGACAATATTCGCCTCGCCGATCAACATGCACCCCTGGAGAGGGTCCGAGTGGCGGCACAACATGCGATGTTGGTCGATTTCATCGCCACGCTGCCCCATGGATATGACACCATCATCGGCGATCGGGGGGTTCGGCTCAGCGGCGGCCAGGCTCAACGCTTGGCACTGGCGCGCGCTTTTCTCAAAGATGCGCCCCTCATCATCCTCGATGAGCCCAACAGCGCTTTGGATGCCGAGACTGACAAGGCCATTCAAACAGCAATTGGAAACCTGATGCAGCACAAGACAGTGGTGACCATCGCCCATCGTCTGTGGACAGTTGAGCAATACCAGCGCGTCATTTTCCTGGAGCAGGGAGAAATCGTCGGCGACGCCTCGCATCAGGAGCTGATCAATGGAAACCGGCGCTATGCTTCTTTTGTCGACAGTGCGGAGTTTATGCAATGAGAGATATGATTAAGCGTCTGCTCCGCCTGCTGCTCCCCTTTAAAATGTGGGTGGCGTTGGCGATATCACTTTCGTTCTTAAGCATCGGCAGCAGCATTGGCCTGATGATGACTTCGGCCTACCTGATCGGCACTGCCGCCCTGCATCCTTCGGTGGCGCAACTGCAGGTTGCCATTGTCGGTGTGCGGTTTTTTGGTTTGAGCCGCGGTATATTTCGTTATATTGAGCGCCTCATCGCTCATCAGGTCGCTTTTCGCTTACTGGCGCAATTGCGCGTCTGGTTTTTTAATGCGCTTGAGCCTTTGGCCCCCGCCTGCCTGTCGCGCAGAAGAAGCGGTGATTTACTGGCGCGCGTGGTCACAGATGTTGAAATGCTGCAGAATTTCTATATCCGCGTGCTGGCGCCCCCTGTGGTCGCTTTGCTTGTTTCACTGCTGATGGGATTCGTATACGGCTTTTTCTCCTGGAGCTTTGCATGTGTGCTGTTCATGTTCATGCTGGCTGTCGCTGTCGGTGTCCCTTTGCTCACTCTGTTCACCACCCGCGGCATCGGTGCGCGCGTGAGCACGTTGGAATCTGAGCTTGCGGTTCTGGCGGTGGAGGGTGTGCAGGGACTCGCTGATTTGATGGTTTTCGGCAGGGATCGATCTCATTTCAATCATTTTGCGGAAAAGCATGATGAGCTGATCAGGCTGCGCCGACGTCAAAAATCGCTGCTGGCATTGCACCAGGTGCTCATCGGCCTGTTGATGAATATTACGCTGGTGCTCATGTTCATCATGATGGCGCCGAAAGTGAACAGCGGCGTGCTGCAGGGCGTCTCCTTTGTTGTTTTGGCGCTGGGAATCATGGCGTCCTTTGAAGCGCTGACGCCACTGCCCAACGCAGCTCTTTTCCTTGAAGAGATCGAATCGGCAGCCAAGCGTCTCTTTGAAATCATCACACCGCATCCTCCGCGGCTGCGGCCGCCTTTGTCCACACCTGTCGATCATACGATCGAATTCAGTCATGTTACTTTTCGTTATTCTGCGGATGACGCTCCGGTGCTGAAGGATTTTTCATTGACGATTCCCCACGGACAAAAGATGGTCATCGTCGGAGCGAGCGGTTTGGGTAAAACGACACTGACCCATCTTTTACTTCGTTTCTGGGAAATTCAGCAAGGGAGGATAGTCATTGGCGGTCACGACATCAATCAATGGAGTCCCCGGCAACTCGCTGACATGATCAGTCTGGCGCCGCAAGACATCTTTCTTTTCAGCGGATCCATTCGCGATAATCTGCTGCTCGCTCATCCCCGAGCCAAGGAGGAGGATTTAGAGCGAGTCTGTCAGTCGGCTCAGCTGTTGACGTTCATTCGTGCTCTTCCGAACGGCCTCGATACCCAGATCGGCGAGGGAGGATATCGGTTATCCGGCGGCGAACGCCGTCGCCTGAACATCGCCCGTGCGTTGCTCAAAGACAGTCCTATTCTTATTTTCGATGAGCCCACCGCTCACCTCGATGTTGAAAACGAATCGGCCATCTGGCGTATGGTGACGGAATTGTCCGTCGAAAAAACGGTGGTGATCATCACCCATCGCGCACCGAAAACGGATATGGGATTCTTGACATTTGTCGATTTGCAGTCCTGTCAGGATGCAGACAGAGTATAGGTTCTTTATGAGAGTTTCATTATATTAGAATAAACACTTGTGAGGTTCCCCATGCGGTTTTTTGTAATCGTCTTTGTTGTTCTGTCATTCGCGCGGTTTGCCGGCAGCAGCGTCATTGTTTTTTCCGCCGTCAATCCTGTCACCTACGAACAGGTTAAGCTGGACAGCATTCGGGTTGAGAACATGACTCAGCAGCGCGACACCACGCTCGTCGGCATTGTCTCCTTTGATCTCGAGACCTGGACCGGCGTCAGCGAATTTCCGCTGTCGCCGACCCATTTTGTTTTGACTGAAAACTATCCGAACAGTTTTGACACGGTGACCGCTTTTACGCTCATCTCTCCGCGCGCTGAAACAATCAAGATTCAAATGTTTGATATTCTGGGGCGACAAATATTAGACTATTCGCAGTCCATTTCTATCGGTCGCCACTCGTTCTCTTTGAACAGCAACGCACTGGCGAGCGGCGTCTATTTTCTGCGCGCCACGTGTGCAGGGGAACAGCGGGTCATCAAAATGCTCAAGGTCGGGGCCGCAGGCGCGGGCGCGCCGCATATCGCGTACCTTGGCGCCGGTATGCCCTCCGAAATGCCTCTGGCTAAAAGCCAAGTCACCGATGTCTACCGATTCACCGCCTTTGCTGCAGGATATCTTGCCGCTGTTGTTGAAAAGGCGCCTGTCGACAATGAGGCGATTCAATTCGAAATGGCGCCGCCCAAGCCTGCGGATGATTTCACGTCTGGTTGGCGCGGCTTTAATTTGGTTGGATATTTTACAGTAGAATGGAATAACGAAGGTTTTCCAGAAGAGGATTTTCAGATGATTTCCGATATGGGATTCAACTTTGTGCGTCTGCCGATCGACTATCGTATTTATACCAAGGCGGGAGACTGGTACACCTTTTTGGAATCCAAATTGGCGGCGATCGATCATGCGGTTGAATGGGGACAGGAATACGGAATACATGTCAGCATCAATCTGCATCGCGCGCCGGGATATTGCGTGAATCCGCCTTCGACGCCTCTCCCTGCCAAACAGGATGTCAGTTTATGGAACAATGCCGAGGCTCAACGGGCGTTTGCCGCTCATTGGCGGATGTTTGCTGAACGCTATCGAACCGCGCCTGTTGAAGCGCTGAGTTTTAATCTCGTGAACGAGCCGGGGAATGTTTCCGGCGAAGAGTATGTCAATGCGGTGCTTCCCGCGATTCAGGCTATTCGGGAAGTTTCTCCTGACCGCATCATCATTACCGATGCAGTCGATTATGGCAATGGCCGCATCGATGCCATTCTCTCCCATAAGGTCGTTGTATCGCCCCATTTTTATAATCCTTCGATGATCACGCATTACAAAGCCGAGTGGGTCGAAGGAGCTGATGCCTGGCCGGAACCGACCTGGCCGCCGCGGATGATTCCCAACTATTTCTACGGCTCGGGGAAATCTCCCTGGAATACGCCCTTGCTTATTCAGGCTGATTTGCCCAGCGGCACGGTGATTACCATGCACGTGCAGCAGGTCTCGTCCAGCGCAGATTTTCGTGTATATGTCGGCAAGGAAATCATTTTCAAACATGATTTTCGACCCGGCGCCGGAGAAGGGGAGTGGAAGGAGGTCATCTATCGTCCGGAATGGAATGTCTATCAGAATATTTATGATCGGGATTATTCATTCACTCTGCAGCAGGATGTCAAGGAGATTTCTTTCCGTGTTCTGTCGGGGGATTGGATGACGTGGACAGAACTGCTTATAGAACCGCCCATCGGTTCGGTCATGGACGCTGTCGTCATTCAACCCGGATTAACCGATTGGGGAGTTCCCCAGGCGAGTTATATCCTGCAGCCCAACGGCGATCTGATTCTGCGGAGCGCACCCAAGGGATTTGAAGATAAATTTCGCGTCAATGGTTTTCTGCAGCAGTGGATTGACCTGAAAAATACGGGGGTGCCGGTGCATGTCGGCGAGTGGGGCGTGTACAATAAAACACCGCACGATGTGACGCTGGCTTTTATGGAAAATCGTCTGCTGGCGATGAAAACCGCCGGACTCGGCTGGGCGCTGTGGAATTTTCGCGGCAGTTTTGGCATCTTGGACAGCGACCGTAAGGATGTCAAATACGAGAATTATCGCGGCCATCAATTGGATCGCAAGATGTTGGAACTGCTGCAGAATTATTGAGTCGAGGGCTGGGTCAAGTTTTGCGGGGAACATAAAAAGGGATGCGATTGCAGGATTGACAGCATGAAAGGATTTTGCATGTCAACATTGAAGAAGAATTTGGAGAAAACATCGGCCATTTGTGTCTCGATGTGGATCGTCTGGAGCGGCGTCCTTTTTGCGCAAAACACCGTTTATCACAGCGTCGCCTATCCTTACGATGCAGACAGTCGTTTTCCCCAAACCCTCGGCTCAGTAGTGAAGGCTCTTCCTGATCTCCTTTCCGATGTCCAGAGCAATCCCGCGGGACTGGCGCAATTTACCACCGCGCAGATAATCTTCCAAACCTCTCCACATTTCTCCCACTATGCTGTCGAGAGTGAAATCCAATCAGCGGCCTCTTTTAATGAATTTCAGTTAAACGCCGGCCATTTTGCCGTTTCATTCCCCGGCTTCTTTTTGAAAAAGAGGACAGTTTTAGGATTTTCGAGCAGTCAAATTGCGGGTCCTGAATTTGAAGTTTATCCTGTTTTGAATGAAATCAACACCATCAAGATCGATCATTCTAGGAATGGATACGTTGGCAATGCGAGCATTGGAGTCGGGATGCAGGTCACAGATCATCTCAGCCTTGGTATCAGCCTGACCAAGTGGTTCGGCTATTGGTCGTGGAACGATAAAATGGGAGAGAACACTGCAGCCGGCACTTTTCACTTTCCAGGATACAGCAGCGCCGTCAGCCTGCGGCGGCAGTTTGGCAAAGTCACTTTAGCGGCGGTCGCTCATAGTCCGTTTACATTGATGAAGGCTGACGATGTCCAAGTTGACATGTGGGATATGGGATATTTCAGCACGTTCAGCCATCATTTTACGGGTGCTGCGCGTCTTGCCGTTGCCTATCATATAACTCCGCAATTGACTTTGGGCGCCGGATATCGTTATCAAGGCCCCATCATTGTCCAGAATGATGTCAAAGGCATAATGAACAGTTCTGGTGAGGATCGCACCGGAGCGTCGCATCAGATTTCCTGGGGCGGAGAATATCTCTTTGGCTCGGATAAGATATCGATTCCTGTTTTTATCGCTTTTAGACTTTTATCCCCAATGGAAAATGAAAGGAGCAATCTGTTTCTAAATTATCAGATTTTGAGCGACAATGATCGCTCCTGGCCGACGAATGAATTCATCATGGGGATGAGTTTGCTTGGCCGATCCTTCGGCTTTTCTTTTTCAGCTCAATGGAACAACAGTGCTGTTCACGCCATGAACAGCATCGCACCTCCCTATTCGTGAAGTGTGGCAATGTCAAGTTTTGACATAAAAAAATCATCTCTATTTTTGAATTTCGCTTTATCCTATAAAATCAAATCAAAAATGGCCGAATAAGGGTTCAACGTTGTTGCGGGATGACGGCAAAATAGGCGACAAAGGAGTTTAAATAATGAGGAGTATAAGCATGATGAGAATGGTTCTGGTCTGTGTTGTTTTTACATTTGTTTGGTTGAATGGTTTTTCCCAGCAGACGCTCCTGCCGGCGACTGGAGAGGACGGTTGGATTTCTCTATTCGACGGCAAATCACTGGATGGCTGGCGAGCCAATGAACATCCCAAAACATTTCAGGTCCGCGACGGCATGATTGTGGTGCATG
>RPQV01000151.1 GCA_003818595.1 Calditrichota bacterium | reverse complement strand
TGATCATTTGTTGACATCTTTGACAAAGCATGCCGCTTTTGACCTGGAACTCTCCGCCCAAGGTGATTTGCAGGTCGACGGCCATCACACAGTTGAGGATGTCGGCATTGTCCTTGGGCAGGCGATTGCAGTGGCCGCCGGTGAAGGTAAAGGCATTCATCGCTTTGGTTTCGCTTATTGTCCATTGGACGAGGCGTTAGCCCGTGCCGTGGTTGATTTTAGCGGACGGCCTTTTCTCCATTTTTCATCACCCTTGGCGCTGCAGCAGGTGGGTGCATTCGCCGGAGAGCTGTTTGAGGAATTCTTGCGTGCTTTAGCAATGAACGCGCGATTCACCCTCCACGTAGAGCTGCTGTATGGACGCAATCAACATCATGCGATGGAGGCGATGATCAAGGCAGTGGCGCGCTGTCTGAGAGCCTGTTTTTCAATTGATGAGCGGGAGGGGGACATTCCCTCAACCAAAGGGGTGCTGGTATGATCGCGGTCATTGATTATGGCGCCGGAAATCTTCGCAGTGTTGAAAAGGCTCTGGAAAAGTGCGGCGCGCAGGTTGTCGTCACCTCAAATGCTGAGGATGTATTGAATGCCGACAAGATCGTTTTTCCCGGAGTGGGCGCTTTCGGTAAAGCATCAGAATTGCTGCAGATGCTGGGATTCTTTGAGGTCATTAAAAAGGTGATTGACCAATCCAAACCGTTTCTGGGTATTTGTCTGGGCATGCAGCTGTTATTTGATTCGAGTGAAGAAAATCCGCAGGCAACGGGTATTGGGATATTCAAGGGCAGCGTCCGAAGATTTCCGCATTCTCTCAAGGTTCCTCATTTAGGATGGAACGAGTTAACGTTCGTCAGATCATGTCCATTATGGCGGGAGGTGCCTGATCAGAGCAGTTTTTATTTTGCTCATTCCTATTTTGTCGATCCTGAGGAGCGCGACATCATTGTTGCAGAAACCGACTATTTCGGCAGCGTGCCTGCTGCTGTGTGTCGGGGGAATATTTTTGGTATTCAGGCTCATCCGGAAAAGTCACAGAGATTAGGATTGCAGATTTTAAGAAATTTTGTCCAATTATAGGATCGTTATGATCATTTTCCCAGCCATAGACCTGATGAACGGCGAAGCTGTGCGCCTACGACAGGGGGAGGAAAAAACAGCAAAAAAATATAGTCAAGATCCGGCAGCTGTCGCATTGCGCTGGCAGGCCGCGGGCGCCTCATTTCTGCATGTCGTGAATCTCGATGGCGCCTTTGGCCGAAAAGGCGAAAATGCAAAAGCGATAGAGTCCATTTTTACGGCTGTTCAGATTCCTCTGCAGTTAGGCGGGGGCATTCGAAATGGGGAGGATATTGATTTTTGGTTGGCGATGGGGATTCAGCGCGTCATCCTCGGAACCATGGCGTTGAAGCAGCCGCAATTATTGCAGGAGGCGATCAACAACTGGGGTGCGGAGCGCATCGTTGTCGGCATCGACGCCCGTCAAAATAAAGTCGCTGTCAGCGGCTGGGTCGAGCAAACGGAGCGTGATGCGGTCGATTTTGCGCGGCAGATGCGCAAATTGGGTGTAGCACGCGTCGTTTATACAGACGTTCAGCGCGACGGCGAGCAAATGGGACCCAATATCGCTGCCACTTTGACCTTGGCTTCGACAAGCGGACTCAAAGTGATCGCTTCGGGTGGATTCTCAGCACTGCATCATTTTGAGGCTTTGGCTTCGGCAAAAAGCGAATACATTGAAGGGGCGATTGTCGGCACGGCTCTTTATGAAGGGAAATTTGATTTGAAGGAGTTGATTGATTGTTATGAGCGACGAGGCTTGTTATGTTAGCCAAACGCATTATCCCGTGTCTCGACGTGAAAAACGGCCGCGTGGTCAAGGGAATTAATTTTCTCAATCTTGTCGATGCGGGCGACCCGGTGGAACAAGCGCGTTATTATGACGAGGAGGGTGCTGACGAGTTGGTTTATCTGGACATCACCGCTTCTTATGAAGAACGCGACATTATGCTTCAAGTTGTCAGGCGGACTGCGGAGCAAGTATTTATGCCGCTCACAGTCGGCGGCGGTGTGCGTTCTGTCAAAGATGCTCAAATTTTGCTCCAGAACGGCGCGGATAAAGTGACGATCAACACGGCGGCAGTGTTGAATCCGGATCTGATTAAACAATGTTCTGACCAATTCGGCGCCCAGGCGACAGTATTGGCGATTGACGCGAAAAGGAGAGATGAGGCGGGTTGGCAGGTTTACATTTATGGGGGACGTACCCCGGTTGATTTAGATGCCTTGAGCTGGGCTCAGCAGGCACAGGAATTGGGTGCAGGCGAGATACTGCTCACATCGATGGATCGTGACGGAACAAAATTAGGGTATGATCTGGAGTTAACGCGGACGATTTCTCAATCCGTCTCCATTCCGGTCATTGCTTCAGGTGGTTGCGGTCAAATTGATCATTTTGTCGAGGTATTTGAAATAGGCGCAGCCGATGCAGCGCTCGCCGCTTCAATCTTTCATTATCGCCAAAATTCTATACGCCAGGTAAAATCCTATCTGCAGGAGAAAAATATTCATGTCAGAAATTGAACGCTTGAAATTTGAAGAATTTTTATCTAGATTGCGTTTTGACGATCGGGATTTGATTCCCGCAATTGTTCAGGATGTCAATGATCATACGGTGCTGATGCTCGGATATATGAATGCAGAAAGCATTCGCATGACATTGGAAAAAAACAAAGTGACGTTTTGGAGTCGCTCTAGACAGGTTTACTGGACTAAGGGAGAGACCTCCGGCAACTTTTTAGAACTTGTCGATATTGCAGCAGATTGTGATGGCGACGCGTTATTGATCAAAGCGAACGCATTTGGACCAACGTGCCACACAAACAAAAAGAGTTGCTTTTCATGGTTGTTGGCGGAGTAAATAGGTGAGAAATGAGGCGTTTGGCATCTGCGATTACCGCAGCAATTTTGCTGTTTTGTCACGGCGCCACTGCCGAGGCACAAGAACAACAAAAAGAAATTCCAAAATTATTTTTAAAAGAGACGACTTTTAACCAGTTTGCATATCCAGAAGGACAAATTGACGAAGCCTATACTCAATTAATCACGGCACAGGCTAAAGCGCTTTTTGCCAATGCAAAAACAATGTTGGTTGAGAGTTACATCACCGCTGATAAACCTCGAAAAGTGGTCTATTATTATTCCAATTTGTGCGGCCAGCGATTTATTCAGGAAGGTGATCGATTCACCTATGTTTTTTCGCAAATCAACGGCAAACCGGCCACGCGCATTGAAATCTATCCCATGAAAATTGCCCGAATTCATCGTGAATTTTGGCCGACGCGAATCAATCTTTACCTCGTGCACAACCCGCTCTCAGTCGCCATCCCTGAAAATCTCAATCGATCGGTTGTGGAATTAAAAAAACGCACTGGTTCTTATCTCTATCCCGGCAACATGCGCGAAGATATCGCCAGACTTGATATGGAAGAGATGGGCAAAGAGGCCGAGATCTACATCATTGATACCGAGGATGATTTTGAGAGTGTGCATCTCTTTTTCCGAAGGTTATATGGAGCCTTTCGAGTTCGAATGGCGATGGATGGAGATCTGTTCACTCGAGATTTTGAAATCGATGTTTCGCACAGTTTGACGCCTGAGGACTGGGATAAGGATTTATTCGTTATGGTTGAAGAAAATCCCATCATTGCTGAACGGAACGGCAATACACAAATCTATCGGGGACATGTTTTTATCAAATACATATTTTGGAAAAAAGATCCGGAAGAATTGAACAAACCGCGTGGCTCTGCTCAAAACGAAATTGAAATGACCGAAGATTGATCATTTGCTCGGTCTGGGAAATGGCGCCATTCGGTTTTTGTTGATGAATATTATGGGGGAAGAGTCATCATCTGAAAAGGAGGCATTCAATTGAAAAAAGTGATGCTATTTGCAGCCCTTATTATGTTAATTTCCTCAAAATGCAGTCAGCAACATCATGATGTCGGTATTGCAGCTCGACCACCCATGGGATGGAACAGTTGGGATTGTTTTGGTTCGGATGTTTCCGAAGATCAGGTCAAAGCCAATGCGGACTGGATGGCGGAGAATTTGCTTGAATTCGGGTGGGAATACATTGTCGTGGATTTAGGGTGGTATTTGCACCCAGACCGAACGATCCATACATTCAAAGAACCTCGTCCGCCGCAGAGCATTGACGCTTACGGACGTCTTGTACCCGATCTCAACAAATTCCCTTCTGCGGCAAATGGAGTCGGTTTCAAATCATTGGCCGATTACATTCACAGTAAAGGCTTAAAATTCGGCATCCACATCATGCGCGGAATTCCCTGGCAGGCGGTCGAACAAAATCTGCCCATCCTCGGAAGCGACTCTAAGGCAGGAGACATCATCGCGCCGACCGATACCTGCGTTTGGTATGATGGTCTCATCGGTATCGACATGACTCACCCTGGCGGGCAGGCCTATTATCATTCAATTGCCAAACTTTACGCCGAATGGGGCGTTGACTATATCAAAGCGGATGACATGTGTCAACCCTATCATGCCGCAGAGATTGCCGGGCTGCATCAAGCAATTGCTGCCAGTGGACGACCGATAGTCCTCAGTCTGTCTCCTGGCGCGGCGCCGCTTGAACAACTGCCGCATCTTCGGCAAAACGCAAATCTGTGGCGCATTTCGCCGGATTTTTGGGATGATTGGAAGTTTTTGTATCGCCAGTTCGAATTGTGCCGGTTATGGGAGGGAACCGCTCTTCCCGGTGCCTGGCCGGACGCCGATATGCTGCCCATCGGCAAATTGCGCAAAACCGGTCCTGATGATTATATCGCAGAACATATGGGCAAGACGCCTGAGGAAATCACCGATGAGTACTCGCGATTTACTGATATCGAAAAAAAGACGCTGATGACCCTATGGTGTATCTTTCGCTCGCCGCTGATGCTGGGCGGACATCTTCCCGAAAGCGACGAGACGACCTTCAGTCTGATCACCAACGATCAAGCCCTGGAGGTCAATCAGGCAAGTCTGAATAATCGGCAGGTTTATCGAAACGGTTCTGCCATCGCCTGGGCCGCTGATATGTCGAATTCAAAGGACAAGGTTGTCGCCCTCTTTAATGTGGATGATGTTCAATCCATCAATGTTTCGATCGGCTGGGATGCCCTGGGTGTTTCAGGGGATCACATTGTCCGCGATTTGTGGACAGGAGAGGATATCGGGCAATTTTCGAGTCTTTTCAGTGTCGAACTGGCGCCGCACGGCAGTGGAATGTATCGGATCAAGCTCTAAAATAGGGGGAATAGATTGAGCATGACTCAAGTTTATTTATGCATGCAGCATGAATTCGGTATTTATTAATGACATCTTCTGATTTGCATCGCTTGAGTTCCTCGAATCCAGATTTCTATTCAATCGTCTTTGACTTTTTGATGACCTTTGACAAATTTCGCAATCACTGACGAGGCATTGCATTTTCATGATATAGCAATATAGAAAACGTGTGGGATCTGGCCTCATCGCCCTGCTCGTTTTCTGATCGTTGTATAAGGAGTACACTATGTCAGAGATAAAAAGTGTTTTACGGTATGTGTTTACCCTGCTTGTCATCATGCCGACGATGATTTTCGCTTTGGGAACCGCCGGCAATGATCTCAATTTTGACGGCATCGATGACGTGGCTGTTGTTGCCGACCATGCGCTCTTGGACAGCCTGGCCAAACAGTATACGATCGAAGCCTGGGTGAATTTATCGGCTTTCACCACGGCGCCGAGAATCATTGATCGCGCCAATGTTTTTTCTCTTTACCTTGATGCAACCGGTGGCAATCATTTCGAGTTTTTCTCTTATAAGAATCCCGCAGTCATCCTGAAATCAAATGCCCTGACCACCGCCGGCTGGCATCACGTTGCCGTGCGCCGAATAAAGCAGGGCGCCAATTATACGACGACGTTCTTTGTCGATGGTCTTCCCAGCGGCAGTTCTTCCACGAGTGCTGATTTGGTGCTTTTAGCGGGCAATACGCCCGTAACGTTGGGAAACACTTTGATGACCGGAATGGTGCTTGCGCGTCCGTGGAAAGGTCAGTTGGACGAGATTCGATTGTGGAAAATCGGCCGCAGTGACGCAGAAATTGCGGCCAATCGCGGCATTCCCTTGACCGGAGGTGAAGCGGGACTACTGGCCCTCTATGAATTGAATGAAGGGTCCGGACAGGCATTTGCCGACAAAAGTGTAAATCATCTGAATGGGACAATGGGTACCAATCCGCTCACTGTCGATGTCAATGATCCAAATTGGAATCCTTCGCTTGCTACCGTCGGTCTGAACCTGACAGCGCCGAACAGCGGCGTGTTGACAATCGGCGCTCCACTCGCGATCTCCTGGGTTGCTGATCCCGCTTTGACGGCGGTCAATATTCTATTTTCAGTCGACGGTGGAGTATCCTGGATGTATGTCGTTTACGGAACCGCCAACGACGGTTCGTACTCGACCTATGTTCCAGGATATCCGACCGCTCACGCGCTCTTTCGAGTCGCCGATCCGACAAACGTTTCCAGGTTCGATGACAGCGATGCCATCCTCACCTTGAGCGGCGTCGGCAGCTGGCAGAAGACAGTGACCAAAGAGGCGGAAGACGCAGTGATCTCCAAGCCGATGCACATCAACTGGGATGGGCATGCGTTTGACTGCACCTTTATTTACACATCGCACGATCTGGAAGGCATTGCTGAAATCACTGTCACCATTCCGGCAGACGGGCTTTATTCGCTTTGGGGCCGTTCACGTTCCAAAGGCAGCACCCGCAATTCTTATTTTGTCTCAGTTGACGGTGGCAATGAGTACGTCTGGGATACCGAGAAGCGGGACCTTTGGATTTGGGATAAGATATCCCATCGTGGACTGACGGGTGTGGCCGGCGTGTCGGCGGAAATTGATCCGCTGCTCTTCACACTGACGGCAGGAACTCACAAAATCAAATTTCGTGGACGCGAGCATTATACCCGACTGGACCGCATTCGTTTGACCAATGATTTGACTGCCGGCTATTGGGATGAGCCCGCGACATGGGTGGAATTGGTCAATCCGCCGGATGGTGAAGACGGCGGGGTGGTGGTGCGGGGTACTGATTATCTGATCACGTGGAAATCACGCAATATTTCTAACGAGGTAACGATAGAATTCTCCAAAGACGACCGCGTCTTTACCTCACCGATCCTCATCGCCCGCGGAACAGATAATGACGGATCATATCTCTGGCATGTGCCTGATGAATCGGTTGACGACGCCTTTATTCGTGTTTCTGACGGCGACGGCGGCGGCTGTCCAATGGATCAAAACTGGGATGCCTTTACCATCATCAATCCATCACCGCAGATCACAGTGTTGACGCCCAACGGTGGTGAAAAATGGCAGGTTAATACCAGCCATGAAATTTCCTGGAGCTCAAAGAATTTCAGCAATGCGGTCGATGTGGCTTTGAGTGTTGACAATGGCAAGAATTGGACGACCATCGCTACGAATAAACCATCGATCGGCGCGTTTACATGGCTGGTTCCCAATTTGCCTTCGGATGTCTGTCTCATCAAG
>RPQV01000150.1 GCA_003818595.1 Calditrichota bacterium | reverse complement strand
TTATATATGCATTATCAATTCAACTCAAAGAGTCCATCACTTCAATGCCAAGCAGGTGATATTTACTTTTTCTCCTTGGGGACACGAATCGCCGCAAAAAGACTATTGTCGCCGCGACGAACGCGAAACAACACCACTTCTCCCGGTTTTACGGTTTTAATGACTGAATTAAAATCAGCGACACTGGTTATACTCGTCCGATTTACCTCTTTAATCAAATCGCCCGCCCTCATTCCCTCGCGAGCAGCGGGAGAGTTGGGGGTCACACCGACGACAAGCACGCCTTCTTCATCATAATCGACGCGCAGTCGATTCATATTTTCGCGCGTCGGATTTTCAACTGCCAAACCAATGCTGTTTTCTGCGGTCTCTTCATCCGCCTGTGCAGCCAAATCGTTCGGCCGCTCACCCAATTTTATTTCCACGTTTTTTTCTTTGCCGTCGCGCCAAATGGTCAATGACACTCGCGTTCCCGGAGCATATGCTGCAATGGTGTTCATCAGCGAACTTGAATCAATAATCTGTTTCCCGTCGACCTCAAGGATCACATCGCCATTTTTCATTCCGGCATCATCGGCAGGACCACCTTTGGTCACTTGATTCACCAAAGCTCCCTGAGGTTTATCAAGATTGAAAGCCTCGGCACTCTCTTCAGTCAAATTACCAATATACACTCCCAACCACCCGCGCGATACTTTGCCTTTATCAATGAGTTGATTCATGACATTTTTGGCCAGATTGATCGGAATCGCAAAACCGATTCCGACATTACCGCCGGAACTCGAAAAAATCATGGTATTAATACCGATCAACTCGCCGCGCAAATTGACCAACGCACCGCCGCTGTTGCCGGGATTAATTGCAGCATCAGTTTGAATGAAATCCTCAAAACTGATTTCTCCTCTCGTGAGGCCGCTGCGTCCCTTGGCGCTGACGATTCCGGATGTCACCGTCTGATCCAATAATTCACTGAAAGGATTGCCGATCGCCAGCACCCATTCTCCGACTTCCAGATCATCCGAATTTCCCAACTTTATTGCCGGGAAATCCTCGCCTTCAATTTTGATCACTGCCAGATCGCTTTCGGGATCACGACCAATGACCTTGGCCTCGTAAGCCTCTTTCCCCATTGTCACCAGTAGTTCATCGGCTTCAGCAACGACGTGATTGTTGGTGAGAATATAGCCTTGGCGGTCAACGATCACCCCCGATCCCAATCCTTGTCTGATCTGCTCCTCCGGCACATTGAAAAATTGCTGCCAAAATTCCGGCACCTGGGTATGGACAGTTTGAGTACTCTTGATGGTCACTACTGAGGGCTTGACAACTTTGACGATCTGAGCGAAACCCTTGCTCAGGCTGTTCAGAGCCTGCAACTCATTAGACGGAGACTGCCATACATCAGCCTGGGCAGAAGCAGTGAGCGCGGCATCACTCTCATCCGCTGCAATGCTTTTACGAGTTAAATCAAGATTGGACGAAATGATCAAACCAACAATAATGCCGAGGAATACGGCAAAAACAAGAATTAAAGAAACACTTTTGGACTTCATATTTTTCCCTTTCGAATATTCGAAATGTAGCAGCAACGTGATGAATAACGATTATTAATAATGAATGTTTCCGAATATTTTATGCCAATCCGGTTTCTTGTGCATACTGCTGTAATAATGATTTGGCTTTGGCACTCAGCTTCTGCGGAATGGTCACCACAATTTCGACCACATGATCTCCTTGTTGACCGTTGTGAGATAATCCCATGCCGTTGAGTTTGAAGCGTTTCCCGGGTTGAGTGCCGGCAGGCACCTTGAGTTCCACATGACCTTGATTATATGTTTGTATGCGAACCTTGCATCCCAAGGCAGCCTGCACCATGTCAATAGCCTGGCTGGAATAGATATCTAAACCATTCCGCCGGTACACAGGGTGCTCTGCAACATGAATGGTCAACAGCAAATCCCCGGCAGTCCCTCCTGAAATGCCGGAATGACCTTGACCGGAAAGACGAATTTTTTTACCTTCTTCGATCATAGGTTGGATTTTAATGGACAGTTGTTTGCCGTTGATGAAAACTGATTGCCCACCGCCCTGGATCGCTGTGTCAAACGGAATGGTGATTTCAGCGGTAATATCTTCTCCCTTCTGCGCTGAATATCTTTCGCCCGTACCCCATCCGCCGAAAAACTCACTGAAAAGATCACCAGCGCCGCCAGAACCAGTGCTCCGTTTCCCGCGACTGGTACGAAAAAAATCGCTGAACTGACTCGCGTCAAAATTGGTGAAATTGCCTGAAAATTCGCCGCCATATCGCCTGATCTGATCATATTGGGCGCGCTTTTTAGGATCGCTTAGAACGGAATAAGCCTCGGCAATATCCTTGAAGCGTTCTTCCGCACGTTTATCACCTTTGTGCTTATCAGGGTGATATTTTTTGGCCAGTTCTCGATAAGCTTTTTTGATCTCCTGCTCATCAGCGCCTTCGGAAACACCTAATATTTTATAAAAGTCTTTTTCGGACATTCTGTTACCATCTTATATTTTATCTCGTTTAGCAATGATCACTTTCGCCGGTCTGAGCAGAACGCCTTTATACAAGTATCCTTTCTGCCAAACGCGAATAATCTTACCTTCTTCAATAACAGAAGAATGTTCGGTCATAACGGCGTCATGAATTTGAGGATCAAAACTAACATCCGTCGGGATCATCTCCAGGCCCAAATCCTTCAATGTCGATGTCAGTTTGGAATATATAAAGCGAACGCCTTCGGTGATGCTGACCGCCGATTCGTCGGCATGGTGACCGAAAAGGATATCAAAATCATCGATGATGGGCAATATTTGGGCAATAATGTCGCGTCCGGCGGACTCCTGCCAATCTCTCATCCTCTGTTCATTGCGCCGCCGGTAATTTTGAAACTCTGCCCTGAGTCTCATCAATTGATCATAATGGTTTTCCTGCTCCTTTTGAATCGAACCGAGATTCTCATTCGTCATGGTCTGCCCAGATGACACATCGGATGATGTTGTTTCTCCTTTTCCTTCTTCGACTTTATTGCCATCATGAATTGGAATTTCATAAATCTGATCGGTCTCTTCAGACATAATCGTTTTTTCCTCTAATGATTATAACACACCTTTATATGATCGCAGAGCAAGAGGTATGCCGGCAGTCCATTTATTTTTATCTTTATAATTTTAATAGACTTATTTATGTATCCAATCCGATGCCGGCAATCATTCAAAACATGAAAACTGCCATAATGACAGTTTTAGTGCCAGGTGTAGAAATAAAACCGACGAGTAATTGGGCATATTCCCCATAAAAATGAGAAGAGCAAGTATTAAAGAACAATCTTCCTTCTGCTCTCGGAAGTTTGATTCGTTTTTTAATTCAGCTCAACGTATTCCTGACTTTCAAGGCCACATCTAGTCATCGCGACGCAATAAGAGAAGGCGAACCAGGGTCAAAATTGCCATAGCCGCAGCAGCGACATAGGTCAAAGCAGCGGCATCCAACACCTTTTTGGCGCCCTTGATTTCTTCGTTGCGCAAATAGCCACCGTTATTGAGAGCCAGCAGCGCGCGACTACTGGCGTTGAACTCGACCGGTAGGGTGACTACATGGAACAAGACCGCACCGGCAAACAACACGATTCCGAGATCAGTTAAAAAACTAAATCGTGAAAAAACCATGCCGATAAAAAACAGCCATAATCCCCAATTAGACCCGAAAGAGGCAATCGGGAAAACGGCTTGACGCCATGACAATGGCGCGTACGCCGTTGAATGCTGAATTGCATGACCGGCCTCGTGGGCTGCGACTGCAATGGATGCTAAAGAAGAACCGTTAAAGGTCGCACTGGAGAGACGCAACTTTTTGGCACGTGAATCATAATGATCAGACAGCGTCCCGGCGACCTCCTCGATATCCACATCAGAGATGCCGTTTTTCTGCAGCAGGTTTTTTGCAACCTGTGCGCCCGTCATGCCGACGGATGATCGCACGTGACTCCACTTGGAATAGGCGCTGCGAACCGCGAATTGAGCATATATGCTAAGGATAAATGCCGGGATAAGAAGCAGCATTGTTGAATCGAGCGGGAAAAACATTGTATCCTCCAAAAATTAATCATTCTTATCATTTGATGCAGATAAAAGTGCAAAGATTTATTTTTTTACTGTTTTACCTTTGATTTTATCGTCTATCGACGGCACGATCAAAGCCCGGCCGGAAAATAAAAAAATAACCCCGGGAATGATGGGCAAAACAAGGCCGAAAATACCTGCGACGATCAATAACGGCGCAACAAATAACTTGACTCGGCTGAAACGTCTGATTTTGCTGCGTAATTGCTTGCTTGACGTTTGCATCTGTTCACCTTAAAATAAAATAAGCATTACCCAGATGATCTCCATTCGACGAAAATATCTCGACACGCCATTCACCGGTTTTCTCTGCCGACATGGTCATCTTGGACCAGGCAACGCGGTTGCCTCTACTCGTTTTCGCCTTTTTTTGTTCAATCAGTCTGTCCCGATAATTCCAATTAAAAATCACTTCTGCAGGAACGGCGCCTGAGAATTCTGCAAAACAATATAAATAATCGATATAACGGCTAAAAGTTCCCTTTGCAACAAGCGGTTTGAGTGTCTCATCATCAACATCAAGACAGACGACAGCGGTCACCAGCCGCGTCTCCTCTAACGGTGAATAGTTCTCCTGACCTTTATCAGCAACCATTTTCACATTTTGAGTTGAGCTGTTTTTCGTATTGCTGATTTTCTCGGGCGGCTTTTTATATACGTAATAAAAAGCGAACACCAGAAACAGCAATTCAAAAAACCATAAGAACTTGAAATCTTTCAAGAATTTCATTATATCCGCCTTTATTTTCAAAGATCTGTTGATATCCCAGACAAGACGAGACAGACTATTTCAAACGTTTAGTCATGATCAGCCGATTTCCATTCATAGCATCCTGGAAATAATCCACTTGATCCATGGCACGACGAATAATATGCAATCCCATGCCGCCTGTCCGCCGCTGAGTGGCCGCTTCAGTGATATCGAACTCTTTTGTCTGCTCCGCATCAAATCCTTTGCCGAAATCATACACATTTATCTGGATACCATCCAACAACCTTTCCACTTCCAGCAACACTTTTGACTGAGGTCGGGCCATTCGGGTATACTGGATGGCATTTAAACATGCTTCATAAACAGCAATTTTCATTCGACTGATCTCATTCATGGAAAAACCGATGTCCTGTGCTTCCTTGCTCACAAAGTCTGTCGCTTGATAAAGCTGACTCTCATCATAAGGCAGCTCTAATCGTTTAACTTGGCGTTCCCATTCGAGGGGCTGTGTTCGCGTTCGCTCTTTTGATGCATAAGACATAGGAGCTGATGTCTGAGCATCCTTCAGAGGATGCGGCCTTTCGCTCAATAAATATCGTTTTGGATTGAACGTCAACAGGTCTTCCAAGGCATCCGGTTGAATATTCTCAAACTCGATGCGCACATCATTCCTTCTGCATCGGCAAGTCATCTCAAGCAGTAATACGATAAAATCCGGCGAAAATTGCTTCACATGATGCAAATCAATGATCAAGTGTCGGATATTCAGACGTTCAAATTGAACCAACTCGGCGAACAAAGCATCAGCCAACGCCTTGTCTCCAACCCCCTTGTTCGGAGACAATCTGACCACAGAAGGGTCAATTTTCTGTATGAGTATTAATTCATTCATTCAGTTCGTTTCCCAGATTATGCATAAATTCAGGCAAATAATTAAACCTAAACAGCCAATTTATTCAATTGGATCAGGTTGCGGCGTAAAATCTTGCCAATAAAACTCTTTGGCAGATGTTCAACAAATTCTATTTGTTTCGGGCATTTATACCCGGAGAGTCTCTCCTGACAAAAGTCAATGAGAAGTTCAGCGGTGATGGATTCTCTCTTTTTCAATTTAACAAACGCTTTGACTATTTCACCATAATATTCGTTCGGCAAACCAACAACAGCGCTCTCATCAACCAGCGGATGCTCATTGAGCACCTGCTCAACCTCGGAGGGATAAACATTTAATCCACCATACAAAATTAAATCCTTTTTGCGATCAACAATATAAAAGAAACCATCCTGATCCATTTTGGCCAAATCACCCGTACTCAGCCAACCGTCTTCAGATAAAACCATTTTTGACTCTACCTGATTGCCCCAATAGCCGGCCATCACCTGCGGACCCCTGATTTGCAGCTCACCAATCTGATCCACCGATTGCAGCTTTTTTGATTCCAAATCGATAATTCGTGCTTCGGTTCCCGGCAGGGGGATGCCGATGCTCGCTCGTTTATCTGTCTTGTGCAGCGGATTGCAATGGGTGATCGGCGAAGCCTCTGTGAGTCCATAACCCTCAATCATCAACGCCGTTGTCCATTTTTCGAAATCCATTTTCAAATCATCCGGCAGCGGGGCGCCGCCGCTGACGCAAATGCTGAAGCAATTCAATCTCCGTTTTCTTTTTTGCAGCAGATTCAGCACCGCCCGATACATGGTCGGAACGCCGGGAAATACTGTCCTGGGATATTTTTTTAAACAATCAATGGCGCGCGCAGCTTTGAATCTCGGTTCCAAGATCAATGTGCTGCCCATTTGAATCGATAGATGGTGACAAGCAGTCATCCCGTAGCTATGAAACAACGGCAAGAATCCAAGGACAACCGTATCGGCATCTGTTTTCCCCAGCCACAGAAACGTCTGCAATGTATTCGCCACAAGACCTTTATGTTTTAGCTGAACAGCTTTGGGCACTCCGGTTACCCCGCCTGTAAACAACAACACAGCCGTATCATCGTAGAATATTTTTGCCGATGGATACGACGACCGCTGAAACAAGGAGTCAAAGGAGATAACCTTTTCATTGTTCGCCTGTAGTCCCTGCTTCGTAAATCCGGACTTGATCAGGTAGATGAAGCGCGCCATTTTGGGCATGTAGGAATCAATAGATGTCAGCACGACAAAGATGTCGGGATATTTGCGGAAGGCTGGTTCTAAACGGTCGTAAAAAATGTCCAGCGTCAACATCATCCGGGGACGGCTGACGGCTAAAAAGGTATCAACCTCACGGCAGGATGATAATGGATTCAGAGGCACCACAACTGCGCCCAACGATAAAACTGCCCAGTAAGCAATGACGAATTGCGGTAGATTCGGCAATAATAATGCGATGCGATCATTTTTGCGGACGCCGCGGGAATGCATACCCGCAGCAACCTGCTGCACCAGATCCTTCAATTGGTGATAGGAGAATTTCCGCCCAAAATATACAATCGCTGTTTTCTCCGGATTGTGGATGACGCTCCGGTTGAAAATATCGATGAGAGTTTGATTGATTTCCGGAATCTCATGCGGTACCTCGGGATCATAATGGATCAGCCATATCTTTTGCGCAAAAATGTCGACATTCTGCTGCGCTGATTTTCCAAAACGACGAATTTTTCGTCGCATGAAATCTACAAGTGCGTTTTTAGTTATGGAATCAAATATCTTCATGCCTGATATTGCCGGCTGTTCCTACAGGATGGATTACAATTCCAGGTGATCCGGAAACCGGACACTT
>RPQV01000149.1 GCA_003818595.1 Calditrichota bacterium | reverse complement strand
TCCTGAGATGGGGTTCGAGCCGTCTGCCTTATACTCAATATCCACTTGACCCAGTGATGGTTGGCGACCGTCATCTGACCGAAGCAGCCCAAATTATCAATTCAGCAAAATCACCGCTGCTCATTCTGGGACCCATGTCCACTCCGAATGACGAAGCAATTATCCGACTCGCTGATCGCATGCAATGGCCTATCCATTGTGATGTCTTACATCCGCTGCGTTACGTAAAGCGCCAGGGTTTGGTCTGGGATGATTTCCTATTGATTTCGGAAGAGCGAAGGACTCAATTCAAGCCCGATGTCGTCCTTCACCTCGGTGGTCAATTGTTATCTAAAAGGATTCAGCAATGGCTTGAAGAATCGGCGCCGGAACATTATATCCATGTGCATGAATCAGTCAGGCGAATAGACCCAGGCCATCTGATGACCCTGCGGCTTTTCTGTTCGCCGCAATACTTTGCCGATGCCCTACTCGAAAAAATAAAACCCAGACCTTTCCAGGCATCGCCATGGGATAGCGACGCTATTCAAAGCAGATTGGACAAATTTTTATTCTCTAAAAACGAATTGAGTGAACCCGCAATTGCCCGTTGCCTCTCTTCCCTGCTGCCTGATCAGCATGCGCTGTTCATTGGCAACAGCATGCCCATCCGAGATCTGCAAATGTTTGCACAGCGCGGGGCATCGCCAAAACGAATCGACGGCAATCGCGGCGCCAGCGGAATCGACGGGTTGATCGCAACCGCTGCCGGTTTTTTTGCGGGATTGCAGAAACCAGGCACCTTACTCATCGGTGACCTGGCGTTTCTTCATGATTTAAATTCTTTGCATCAATTGAGCCGATTGACCCAACCGGTCATTATTGTACTCATCAATAATCATGGCGGCGGTATCTTTTCGATGCTGCCGATCAGCCGATATGAATCACTCATGCCTTTCTTCGCCACACCTCACGCACTGACATTTTTGGATGCGGCCAGGCTGTTCGGACTGGCATACGAAAAACCGCAAACAATTAACGAGTTCATCTCCGGATATCAAAGCGCGCTCCGGCGAAATTCCCACTGTCTGATCGAAATCACCAGTGAGCAGGAACGAAACGCCCAAATCCACCGCCAATGCGAACAATTTCTCATCCGTCTTGGGGATGACTCACGGTGAGTGCACTCCCCGATTATCAAATCGTTGGCCGACCCGATGGTATACCACTCATTTTTCTGCATGGATTCATGGGTTCCAGTCAAGATTGGCTGAATGTAACAAAACAACTGGAGAGTGAGTTGTTCTGCATTCTCATAGATCTGCCGGGGCATGGCTGTAATCGGAGGCTGCTGCATTATGGCTGGCAGGAGACAGCCCGTGCAATCAGCGCCGTGATGGATGTTTTGAACCTGCGACAGGCTGGAATCATGGGCTATTCAATGGGTGGAAGGATCGCACTTTATACCGTGCTGCACAATCAATATCGATTCTCCTTTTTAATCATCGAATCAGCCACGCCCGGGTTGAGAGAAGAGGATGATCGAGAAACACGACGCTTATGGGAGGATAATATAGTGCAACAACTCCGGACCACTCCATATGATACTTTTCTCGCGCAGTGGTACGCTCAGCCCCTCTTTGCCGGTCTGAGCAATCATCCGGAATTTCCACAGTTACTGGCTCGTCGCCTCAACAATGATCCGCTTGCGCTCGCCACGGCTTTTCAAAATCTGGCAACCAGCACCCAACCTGATTTGTGGCCGCTGTTGGAAAAATTGAACATCCCCCTATTGCTGCTGGCCGGAGAAAAAGATACAAAATACCAACAGATACTGCGACGATTTCAGTTGTCTGTCCCGCAGGCATCGTGGCAAATATTGAATGGCTGTGGACATCACATTCACTTTGAACAACCCGAACGATTTACCACAATAGTCCGTTCCTTCATCCACTCAGTTTCAATGCCAGCCGCCTGAACAACAAAACTTGCTCCGTGACTTCAAGGCAGGGTTTTATCTCATGCTTCATAAACTCTTTGTCATGAGGTACGGAATGGCTGATTCAATGGAATAAAATCTCTTGATAATATTGCGCCGTATTTTTAATATGGGTACCAACCAGACTTGAAAATGAGCACTTGTGATAAAGGAGTAAAATATGCAACTATTTCCATGGTCGATATCCGGCGAATTTCAGGATATTCGCTATGAAAAAATGGATGGCATCGCCAAGATCACCATCAATCGACCGGAAGTGCGCAACGCATTCCGTCCCCTGACGGTAAAAGAAATGATGACGGCGTTCCAAGATGCGGAAGAGGATCGTGATATTGGAGTCATTGTTTTGACCGGTGAGGGCGAAAAAGCGTTCTGCTCCGGCGGTGATCAGAAAATTCGCGGTGATTCCGGCTACGCAGACGAGCAAGGAGTGAACCGTTTGAACGTATTGGAGTTCCAACAGCAGATTCGTCGCTGCCCCAAACCCGTCATCGCCATGGTGGCTGGATATGCCATCGGCGGAGGACATGTACTGCACATGATGTGCGATCTGACGATTGCCGCGGATAATGCTGTTTTTGGTCAAACCGGTCCCAAAGTGGGTTCATTTGACGGCGGTTACGGAGCGGGCTATATGGCGAGAATCATCGGCCAAAAGAAGGCACGGGAAATCTGGTTTTTATGTCGACAATATTCTGCCCAACAGGCGTTGGAGATGGGACTGGTGAATACGGTGGTACCCTTGGCCAGACTCGAGGAAGAAACCATTCAATGGTGCAGAGAAATCCTGTCCAATTCACCAACTGCACTGCGCTGTCTCAAGGCCGCATTAAATGCGGACTGTGACGGCCAAGCCGGTCTACAGGAACTCGCGGGATGTGCCACCATGTTGTTTTATATGTCCGCTGAAGCACAGGAAGGTCGCAATGCCTTTTTAGAAAAGCGTAAACCTGATTTTTCAAAATTTTCAAGACAACCTTGATAATCAAGGAGCGCATTTCATCATACTTGTTCTTTGAGGTGTTATGACCAGAAAATCATCTGTAAAGCCATGGCTTCTAGCAGCCAGACCGAAAACACTGCCGGCAGCAGTCGCGCCGGTACTCATCGGCACAGCGCTTGCCTTTGCCGACGGCAAGGAACATTGGCCTTCCGCCATACTGGCAGCCATTTGTTCACTGTTGTTGCAGATCGGCGCAAACTATGCTAACGATTATTTTGATTTCATCAAGGGAACCGACAGCGCACAGCGACTGGGGCCAACCCGGGCCACTGCAGCGGGCTGGGTGCGTCCGCAGGCGATGTTGCGGGCTTTCATCATTGTTTTCGCCCTTGCCGCCTGCATCGGTATTTATCCTTTGATTCGCGGAGGACTGCCGATACTGCTCATCGGCATATTCTCCATCACGGCTGCCGTGCTCTATACAGGTGGGCCAAAACCATTGGGATATATTGGCTTGGGTGATCTGTTCGTGTTTGTCTTTTTCGGATTAATTGCTGTGGGCGGCACGTATTATATTCAAACCTTATCGCTCAACTGGATGGTTATGTGGGCTGCGTGCGCCCCAGGATTTTTGTCAACCGCGATCCTGACCGTCAACAATTTACGCGATATCGCAAACGATTCCATCTCCGGGAAACACACTCTTCCCGTTCAGTTCGGTTCTGCTTTTGGACGACTGGAATACCTGATTTGCCTGATGATCGCCTGCATCGTCGTGCCTCTTGGTCTTGTGTTAACTGAAAAGACGCACCCGCTCATTCTCATTTCGAGCGCCGCCCTTCTCCTGTCGATTCGTCCCCTGAAAATTCTCTATCTCCATCCGCCGGGCTCGATCTACAACCAAGTACTGGGCCAAACCGGAATGCTGCTTTTAATCTTCTCAATTGTATTCTCGATAGGATTGTTGCTATGATCATCGAGGAGATTGCCCTCTTTCGATATCGTCTGCCATTTCGCACTCCCCTGTGCCTGGCTACCGGAGTGCTGAAGGTCAGAGAAGGCTTTTTGCTGCGATTGCAGAATGATCAAGGCGCTGTGGGATGGGGAGAAATCTCTCTCCTGCCAGGCGTTTCCCGCGAATCATGGAATGATATGGTACTAGCCTTCAGAGAATTACCCAAATTGCGCGGATGTTCCATTCAAGAGACGGATTGGCATGCCGTTCTGAAGCTGCATTGGCTGCAGAATCAACCGTTTGCCTCGATTCAGTTCGGCTTGGATTCTGCCTTTATACAATTGTTTGCGGCAAATCAAGGTGGATCGTTGCGCACTTTGCTTCTCCCTGACAGGAAAACTACTGTTCGTATTAATGCCCTAGTGACTGAAACTGATCCCATAAAAATCATCAGCACGGCTGTCCAAAAAGCGACGGAAGGCTATAAAACGATCAAATTAAAGGTTGGACGCCGCTCTCCGACAATAGAGAGTGATATGATACGGTCTGTACGCCAAAATATCAGTTCAGACATAACCCTTCGCCTCGACGCCAATCGCCAGTGGAGTCTTTCAGAGGCAATTGAATTCAGTCGGCTCGTGGGGCCGGAGCAGATCGAATACATCGAAGAACCTTTGCGCAGCCCGCTGGAATTGCCTGATTTTGTAAAGCAGACTGGAATGCCGATCGCTCTTGACGAATCTCTCATCTCCGGCCCGCCACAACCGGCAGAACTTGTAATCGCCGCATATATTCTCAAGCCCGGAATCCTCGGCGGCGTAGCGACCATTATGGCTTTCAGTCACCTGGCACGCAGGAAAAAAATCCTCCCGGTACTCAGCAGCCCATTTCACACCGCTGTCGGTCTGCAGATGACCTTGTTCCTGGCGCTTGATATGGCCGTGGGAGAGACCGCGATGGGATTGGACACGTTCAATAATCTTGCGGAGGATTTTGTCAGTGAGCCCCTGGCTGCTGAGCAGGGCTTTTTGAATCTCGAGCATGTAGAACAGCGACTCCATATCGAGGAGACCAGATTGAAGAGAATCATTTGAGCGATATTCCCGAAAATCTATGGCGCCATCTGTCGAGTCTGGGCAAAACCCCGGCGATGATCTCACACACCCAATTGATTACCTGGCAGCAGCTGCTTGAAAATGCCCAACAAAAAACAAAGGTTCTGCAAAGATCATCGACGAATCAGATGGAGATATGCGCCTTGTGGGGAGGAACCGACATTGATACAATCACGACGATGTTGGCTCTGTGGTCCAGCGGGGCGACGATTGCTGTGATGAACACCCGAGCGCCATTCAGCGTGGCCATCGAACAGGCAAAACGGATCAGTTGCAGATGGGGGATCGATTTGACATCCACGAGGAAGGATCGAGAAGCGCTTTTTTTAATACCCGATTCCTTATCAACCACTCATTCCTTTCCGACATTTTCTCTCAATAATCACCTTCCATTTGAAAGTGAAAAATGGGCAACGGTTATCTTCACCTCCGGCAGCAGCGGCGTCGCCAATGCTTGCGTCCATACTTTTGCCAATCATCTTTACAGCGCTGCAGGATCAAGCGCCAACATTCATTTGGGTCATGGTGACCGCTGGTTGTTGGCATTGCCGCTTTACCACGTCTCTGGACTTGCTATTTTATTCCGCGCCATGTTTTCCGGCGCCGCCGTAACCCTGCAGGGACAGAGCGAAACACTCGCTGAGACAATTGCCGCGAACAAAATCACTCACCTGTCTTTGGTGAACACCCAACTTTTGCGGCTGCTGAAAGACCCGTCGATGATTCAGAACTTGTCCTCGCTCAAGGCAATCCTCTTGGGCGGTAGTGCGATTCACCCGACTCTGATTGAACGCTGCCATGATCTGGGTCTTCCCATTTATACCAGCTACGGGTCCACTGAAATGGCTTCGCAAATCACCGCCACATCACCGAATGCATCACTCGATGAACTGCTGACCAGCGGAAGAGTATTACCCTTTCGCAAGATGAGAATTGCCGTTGATGGAGAAATAGTTGTCCGCGGCAAGACACTTTTTGAGGGATACTTGAATGAATGCGGTCCAAGCCAGCCACTCACTCCAGACGGTTGGTTTGCCACGGGGGATATGGGAGCCATGGATGCTTGCGGCCGACTCTACATCATTGGACGTAAAGACAACATGTTCATCTCGGGGGGAGAAAATATTTATCCGGAAGAGATTGAAAAAGAGCTGCTCCGATTGCCGGGAGTCGAACAAGCCGTGGTGGTTCCCATTGCGGATGAAGAATTTGGTTATCGCCCCATTGCCTTTGTCCAACCGGCAGAAGGGAGAAAGCTCGATGAAATCCAAATCGAAGCTATGCGCGATTATCTGCCGGGATACAAAATTCCGCAACGGTTGTTGCCATGGCCTGTCACGGGGGTTTCATCGGGGATTAAAATCAACCGCAGCGAGTGGCGCGATTTGGCATCGGCCTGTCAGCTTTCGGAAAGATAGAAATAGGATTCAAGTGCTTGCCTCAGTTTTTCGGGAAGATCAATCTTGTGCTTGCCTAGTTTATCAATAGTGACATGGACGGTTTTGATCGTAGCCGCTGTTTGATCGCCCAGATGAACGGCATAATGAACAACGAAAGAAGAGTTGCCGATTCTTTCAATTTTTAGATGAAACACAACCTCATCGCCCACCTTCAAGGGGATCAGGTAGTCCGCTTCAGCATGTACATAGGGCATCAGGAAATCAGATTCCCGAATGATCCAAGCGACACTGATATTTAGGGATTGCAGAAATGCGTTAAACGCCTCAAACGCCAAATCGAAGAGTCGGCTGTAGAATAAAATCCCGGCTGCATCTGTGTGATAGAGCTGAATCTGGATTTTATGGACAAACATTCTGCTTTGGGGCATAATCACTCCTCAGTTGTCGGCGCATAGTAAATTAGCGGATTTACGCAAAAAATAAAAGAATAAAATCGACGACAGGCGTACAAATCTCATTGGGTGCAGGTACAAGGAGAAATCAGATGATCAAAATCGTTCCTGACGAGTCGGGATCACGGTTCCAGGCTTGCCTTTTAAAGTTGAATTGACGATATTGAAAAGAAAATGCATTGGATATGCACGAGGGATTTATGCTGCAAGCTCCTTCTTCATCCTCAGATCGTCGGATCGGTATTGTCGCCATCATTGTCGAGGATCCAGATTCTGCCTATAACCAGCTCAATGATGTCCTTCATGGTTATGCTGACATCATCATCGGCCGAATGGGAATGCCCTATCGCGAACGCAACCTGTCCATCATCGCTTTAATTGTCGACGGCAACACCGACCAAGTCGGCGCCATGACCGGCAAATTAGGACAGATTGAGCATGTGACCGTCAAGTCTGCATTTGCAAAGAATCGGTGAGGGGATGAGCAGCTCTTCATCTTGCAGTGCTTTTTGCTTTGTAGATCACAAACTCATATCGTTCAAACGCAATATGTGTTTCAATATTCCAATCCGCAGGATCGAACGCTGGAAAATATACATCGCCGGAAAATTCTCCAGGAATCACAGAAAGATAAAGTTTATCAACCAGATGAAGCGTCTGACGATAAACAGAAGCGCCTCCGGCGACAAAGATATCTTGTGAAAAAGTCTTGGCTTTTCGGAACGCTTCTGCTATTGAAGTGACGACTTGAGCTCCCGGCAGATAGAGTTTAGTATACGAAAGCACCAGATTATTTTTACTGGGCGGAATCTTGCTGAAAAGAGTCCAGGTTTTCCTCCCCCAAATCAC
>RPQV01000148.1 GCA_003818595.1 Calditrichota bacterium | reverse complement strand
TGACCGAATGGCACAGAGCGGTTCTGTTCAGGATTCGGTTGGTGTTGACCGCCAACCCCCCAGCGGCGCCACAGCATTCAGCGATGCCCCTATGAGTTCAAGTCGTCAATTTCGCATTCATTGGCGCGGTGGTGATGATGGAAATGGAAGCGGTCTTTCCGGTGAATACCGCATTCAATATCGGGTGAACGGTGGTCCATGGATAATTTGGATTGACAAAACAACTGCTCGTGATTCTCTTTTCAGCGGGTCTCAAAATCAATTCTATGAATTTGAAGCCGCAGCTTACGATCGTGTCGGTTTTGTAGAGCCCTTCAATGGAATTGCCGAAACGTCCGTATTGGTGAATATTTATGCATCCGACAAAACGCCGCCGGCAGCTCCAACCAACCTGTTGGCAAACGGAGCAAATCCCAGTCCGTGGCAATCGCTTTCTGAATTTACGATCCGCTGGAATACACCCAAAGATGAAAGCGGAATTGAGTCTAGTTTTTGGAAATTGGGAAGTGCGCCTACGTCCAACAACGATTACAACCAAAAAAGTCATCCGTTGAATCCGGTTACTGTTTCTGTGACAACCGATGGAACGGTGCCTTTTTATGTCTGGTTAGCTGATAGCGCTGGTAATGTCGATTATCGAAATCACGCGACGATTGATTTGCGCCGGGATTCCGTTCTGCCTGTTGTTCAAACCATTGCCATCGATACCCCTTTGCCGGCATTTGTGCAGGATAATGTGATTCCCTGGTATAATTCTCAGTCCATGAAGAGTTACACGCTTTCTTCCACTTTTGTTGAAAAATATCCAGAGCAAGGAGTGTTGACCACTGACGGTCTGACTGACAGCCTTTTCAATCAGGGTGCAGCTCTCGGCAGCGGCGAAATAAAGAAAACAACCTTTCAATTTGCCATCCAAAATCCTGCGGATCGTATCTATACGCTGAAAACTGCCATCATTGATTCGGCATCAAACAAGGGTTCAAAATCACTCAAGATTGGAATGGATGGGACAGCGCCTTTTGGTTCGATGGCAGCAAGCCCGGTGGTGAGTGCTACAGATACCTTTACGGTGAGATGGAGCGCCGGATCCGACGACAACGGCTCCGGTATCATATCATATAGAATATTTTCGCGGACGCAAACCATGCCTTGGGTTCTTTGGTTTGAAGCGCCTGCTGCAGGTAAAAAAGCATTCACCGGCCAGAATGGGGTGACTTATTATTTCGAATCCCGTGCGGTTGATCATGTCGGCCTTGTGGAAGCGGCAGGGGCATCTGCTGAGACGGCAACCCGCATTGATTTTAGCGCGAATGATCGTGAAGCTCCACCTCCCCCCAATAATTTAAGAGCAAATGGCGGCGCACCAGCCAGTCCGTGGACGGCAAATTCCGCCTTTATCATCAGCTGGAGCAATCCTCAGGATGCCAGCGGCATTGCAGGTTCATTATGGAAACTCGGCAACGCTCCGGTTTCAAACTCGGACACCAGCGGAATCGGTGGCAAAGGACCCGCCAACGGCCCCATGACCGTAACCATGAACACAACGGGGAAACAATGGCTTTATGTCTGGCTCATCGATGGGAAAGGCAATGTCAACTATCTCAATACGGCTCGTGTTCAACTGCGCTTTGACAACCAGTCCCCCAAATTCACGCAGGCCTTTCTGCATCCCGGATATGGCAAAGATTGGTTCAGCCCTGTGCAGCAGTCAGGAATAGAGCTGCAGATCATTTATCAGGAACAATATCCTGATTCATTGTCGATCAGGAGTGATCAATTAGGATTTTCCCTCAAGACGACAGAATTAAAATCAGGGAATGCAGTGGAGTATATTGCACCTTTTTCCATCGCCGGGAAACCGGATGGCATGGCTCTGCTCTATACGTCCCTGTGCGACAGTGCCCGCAACAAAACCTCATTCACGGATACGATTAAAATCGACTCAACTCCTCCCATCGGCGCATCAGCCAGTTCTCCACAGATTTCCGGAACGGCTTCTTTTGTCGTGAATTGGAGTTCGGGAACCGACGCCGGTGTTGGTGTGGCTGATATTTTTGATCTCTTTGTCCGCGTTGATCAGGGCCAATGGAACCTTTGGAAATCGAATTTTGTCGGGAGATCGGTCACCTATACAGGTGAAAATGGCAAAAGTTATGGATTTGAAGTTCTCGCGCGCGATCTGCTGGGCAACAAGGAACAGCAAACCTTTGTCGCAGAGTCGACGACGCGAGTCGATTTTTCCGTTGCAGATTCCACGGCGCCTGCGGCGCCAATCAATTTGCGGGCGGGTGATGCGAATCCCAGTCCTTGGCAAAAATTTCGAACTTTTTCCGTCGCTTGGCAGCAGCCTCAAGATCCCAGCGGAATCGCCCGTGCATTATTTAAATTGGGTACTCCACCTGTCTCATCTTTTGATACAACCGCCTCTACAAAGGGAGTTCCGCCGGTTTCCATTCGAGCTTCACAGGAAAATGGCCAGATGCTCTACATCTGGCTTGTAGATGGAGCGGGGAATACGGATCATCATAATACGGCAGCCGTACTTTTACGCTATGATGCGACTGTCCCGATTATCGATAGTTTGAACCTGGTTGATTCTTTTGGACATCATAAGCAATGGTTCAGCCCTCTCGTTGCGCCGCATCAGGCCGTTCTCAAAACGTTTTATCGAGAAAAAAGTCTGGCGCGCATACACCTGGAACCTTCAACCCTTTTTACAGCACAAGATATTTTCCCGCCCGTGTCCGGAAATTCTGCCGATTTCAACCTCTTTTTTAAAGATTTTCCTGACGGCCATATTGATTTCACGGTGACAGTATATGACAGTGCCGGCAATCAGGTGCAGGCCGCCAAGAGACTCTCGCTAGATGCTACACCACCGCAAAATACTGTGGCCCAATCACCCGATTCAACCGCACCGGGAGAGTTTTTGGTCACCTGGGATCCCAAAACAGTGATCGAACAAGGTTCAGGATTGAGCGGAGAATATGATATTCGTCTTCAAGTGGATAATGGTCCATGGAATGTTTGGAAATCCCATTTCAGCGGAACCAATATTGTCTACACCGGATTTGAGAACCATCAATATGCTTTTGAAGTTGCCGCCTATGATGTTGCCGGCAATTGGGAAGGTTTTGTCGGCACGGCGGAGACGATTACCCGGGTTGTCGCTCAGCTATCTGATCGCGAAGCACCACCCGCGCCGACTCAAATTATGATCAACGGCAAATCGATTCCTGTTTGGTCATCAGCTGCTGATTTCAGCATCAGCTGGTCGCAACCTCCCGATGCCAGCGGTATCGCTAAAGTTTATTACAAATTCAATACACCTCCCCAACATGATACAGACTTTGATGGAAGTGAATCCGGAAATCCTCCTTTGAACGTTAAAGCACCGCAGCAAGGATTGATTCCATTATATTTATGGCTCGAAGACGGAGTCGGTAATAAGAACATCAAAAATATTGCTCTGACTTTCCTGAAATTCGACTCTGATCCTCCTGAAATTAGACAATTAACTGTCGCCAATGCTGTTTATGATTCAAAATGGCTGAATTCAGATTCGACCACACACGCTCAGGTGCGTCTACTCTATAGTGAAATTCATCCTGACTCACTACGTTATAGCGAGACGCTGAATGCGTCTCCGATCATCGAAAAAAATCAACTAGTCGGCGGGTTGGAAGAGCAAATCGATTTGTTGATTCCTATTCAGGAAAGAAATGACGGTTGCCACAGATTTATCTGTACACTGATCGACAGTGCGGGTAATAAGGCGATTGACTCTTTGCAGATTTGTCTCGATCACACCCCGCCTGTTGGTGCGACTGCAACTTCTCCTCAAAACAGCACCTCTGGCCGCTTTACAGTGACATGGGCCGACGAAAATGCGGGAACTGATCCTGATGGATCAGGCATTTCCGGAGAGTATGATTTGCGCCTGCGAGTTGGCGACGGCTCATGGTTTGAAGTTTTAAATCGAACAACCGCGACTTCTTTCACCTATGTCGGGGTGCATGGAAATGCTTTTTCTTTCGAAGTCGCTGCCTGGGATCATGTTGGAAATCGCGAACTCTTTACCGGGGTGCCGGAAACCACCACCATCGTCGATACATCTTTCGTGGACGACGCCGCTCCATCGGCGCCGCTGGCTTTGTCCGTTCAGGGACGCAATCCAAGCGCCTGGCAACGTGATCCGGATTTTGAAGTCCAGTGGAGTAATCCTCCAGACCCGAGCGGTATCAGCTATGCGTATTATAAATTTTATCAGCCGCCGCAAAATCCAACAGATTTTGTGGACAGCATCGCTGTCGATCATGAAAAAGGTCGCCTTGTGGTGCAGACGCATGAGGAGGGTGCAAACATATTATATTTGTGGTTAAAAGATGGTCGAGGCAATTGTAATTATCTCAACCATGCATCTATTATGCTCCGTTATGATGCCACCCCGCCGATCATAGAGTCGATAAGCTGGGATCAATCGGCTGATTCAAAAAACTGGCTGAATCAACTCAAGACTCCGTCCATTCCCTTTCAGCTTGTTTTTATTGAGGATCATCTTGATTCCTTTACGGTATGGAACAAAACCGTTGGCTTTTATCGTTTTGATCGTCCTCAACAGGTTGCCCGAAATGATACGCTGCCATTTTCTCTTGACTTGAGTCGGGCCAGTGATGGGGACCTGACACTCTCCGCTGTGCTTCAGGATAGCGCCGGCAATAAAAGCCTGCCGGACTCTGTTCTTATGCATCTCGACAGCAAACCGCCGGTGGTGACTTTGGTTTCCGAAGACAGCATCATCATGGGCGCAGAACCATTTAGAGTGCAGGTACAAGTGGTTGACTCAAATTCATTGGCGGGCGTCAATCTGCTTTACAGCGAGGGGGGCAAGCGAAATCGAAGCATGATTCCCATGAAGGAGACATCTGCTTCTCACTATGAGGCGACTATTCCGGAGTCGCTGATTTCAGCCCGAGGACTTGAAATTGCTATACTGGCAGCTGATTCCGTGAATCAAACTCGCTATCCTAATGAAAAACAAGTACGTGCCATTCGCGTCCGCGTTGAAGGGGATGCCCAGCGGGGTTTGGTGATGCCCTCTCCATTACCATCGGGAAGTGAAGAAAATTCTTATCGAATGATCGCTTTTCCTCTTGAAATTGATAAATCATCGCCCAAGGATGTTTTAACCGACGATATTGGTCCCTACGACCAGCAATTGTGGCGGTTTTTTTACTGGGATGCCGCGGCGCCGAGTTATCAGGAGTTCAATGATATTGTCCTGATGAATCCCGGTCAGGCATTTTGGATGATTACCACCAAGCCGGAGATCACGATTGACACTGGTCCGGGCATCACCGTCAATACAACTAAATCGTTTTTCATAATTTTAAAAAAGGGTTGGAATGATATCGCTGTACCTTTCAATTTCGCTGTTGACTGGAAGGATATTATATCTAGCAGTGCGATAGACACTCAGAAAATTCAGGGCCCGCACGCTTATGAGGGGCGATGGATCTATCCCTTTGAGAATTCCATCCTTCAGCCGTGGCAGGGCTACAGCGTTTATTCCGAAGTGGATGATTATTCATTGCGGATGCCTGCTCTGGAAGCAAAAAGCCAGCTTTCCAAAGCCGCCGCCTTTGGCAACGGTTCAGGTTTCGAATGGGCGATGAAACTCTGCGTGACCAGCGGGAAAGCGGAGGATGCCGCAAACTATTTTGGTTGCGCGAAAGCTGCCACTGACAAATGGGACTATGGACTCGATTATATCGAAGCGCCGCAAGTCGGGTCTTATATTTCCCTTTATTTTCCTCATGAGGACTGGGTGTCCTCGGCACGGCGGTTTGCGACTGATATTCGTTCCTCCAAGCGGGGTAATATTTGGGATTTTGAGATTGCCACCAATAAACCGGATGATAACGTAAAATTAACCTTTTCCCCCGTAAAAAATCTTCCCAAATCTTTGGCGTTAAGGATGGTGGATAATGAAGCGGGTGTTGCCATCGATATAGCTGCCGATTCGGTATATACTTTCAAGTTTTCTAAAGAAGAAACCATACGCCATTTCACGCTTTATGCCGGTGATAATCATTTCATCGAAGAACACCAGGAAGAACTGCCGGCTACTCCTTCTGAATTTGAGCTTGTTCAGAATTATCCGAATCCGTTCAATAGTTCGACGATTATTTCCTATCGTCTTGAGAATGCGACCAATGTTAATTTGGCTGTTTATAATTTGTTAGCGCAAAAAGTGAGGCAATTGCAGTCCGGGCATCGGGAAAAAGGATTTTATCAGATTAGCTGGAATGCGCGAGATGATCATGATATCGAATTAGGTACCGGAGTTTATATCCTTCGTCTCGAAACTCCGGAATTCACCTCAACCCGAAAAATGGTTTATATGCGATGATAAACATGAGAGCGCCTGCACACAAACGACTTTTATTCATGCTGATATGGTTGTTCCCTGTCTTGGCCTCGCTGAGTGGTCAGGAAATTCGCAGCATTAAAGTAATCGATGGCGTCAAAGCATTTTATATGGCGGATTTTGAGGGTGCAAGAGCGATATTACAGGATGCCCTGCTCAACAGTCGGTTGGGTGATGAAGACCTTTTTGCTGCTCATGTTTATATTGCTTTTTCTTACATGCGCGAGGAATTAGAACCCGAGACAGCTCAAATGTACGTGGTTAAAGCGGTGGAAATTGCCCCCGATGTGCAATTGGACGCCGGGAAAATCCCTCCTGATCTTTTTTCACAATATATGCAGATACGTCAAAGCGTCATCGGTTCCTTAAAGATACAGACAACACCAATGGACGCTTCGGCGATTTTGATCGAACCAGCCAAAAATCGGGTGTTGAACATCCAAACGCCCGGTGTTTTTGAAAATCTGCCTGCAGGTACTTATGATCTACTGGTGACTCTAACCGGCCATCAATCGTATTCGACGACTATTCTCATCGGCTCGGGTGAAAATAAAGAAATTGACGTCTTTCTGCTTGAAAAGCAACGGGGTTTTATTAAAAAGTACTGGCCTTACGGCGCCGGCGCGTTGGCGGCGGTGGTTGTGGCTGCTGTTGTCAGCGGAGGTGACGGCAATGGTTCAAGACCGCTGCCGAGCGAAAATCTTCCCTTGCCGCCCAACAGACCCTCAAAGCCGTGATGATTTTTCAGGATCATGGGTGCTTGCATACGAAAACAAGTTTTGGCAGGACGGATTTCAGCGCATTGCCGGTGTTGATGAGGCGGGACGCGGTCCTCTCGCCGGGCCGGTTGTCGCCGCTGCGGTTGTTTTTCCACCCGGAATGAGTGAGACCTTCGGCATTCGGGATTCGAAACAATTATCACCCTCCCGGCGCGCCGAATTGTCTTGTGTGATTCAGCAAAAAGCCCTTGCGTTCAATATTTCTGCGACCGAACATTTTGACATCGATGCCCTGAATATTTTGCAGGCAACTTTCAAGGCAATGAGGTGCGCAGTCGAAGGGCTTTCTATGGCGCCAGATTTTATCCTCATCGATGGCAATCGATCACCTCATTTTGGAATACCTACACAAATGATTGTCAAAGGGGATGCGATCTCCTTGTCAATTGCTGCCGCCTCCATTCTGGCCAAGGTGACACGAGATGGGATCATGATGCAATGGCACAAAATATTCCCCCAGTACGGATTCGATCATCATAAGGGTTATCCAACCGCAGAACACCTCGACGCCATTCAAAAATATG
>RPQV01000147.1 GCA_003818595.1 Calditrichota bacterium | reverse complement strand
TTTCAATTTCAGCAACGCATTCTTCCGGCGTTTTGGCTGCGCACAGCAGCCCGGCGGATCGTTCACCCTCAAAAAGGAGATCAAGCGTCCAGTCGAGCAGAATCACCGGCCGTCCGTTTTTGAGGGCCAGCGCCACCTCAGACATCGTCCCGACGCCGCCTCAGCGTATCCATTCACTCTGTTTTCCCGCCAATTGACCGCAGGCGGCATTCACTTCGTACCCTTTGCTCCAACGTACAGACAGCCCGGCGTTCAACGGCAACAGCCACTGCGCAAATTCATTCACGCGCTCCTCGGTTGGTCGAGAGAACTGCGCCACCGTAGGATTATACGGGATCAAATTCAATTTAGACGGCATGCTCTTCACCAGCTTTTTGAGCGCTTCAGCGTGGATTCGCGTATCATTGATGCCCGCCAGCAGCACATACTCGAATGTCGGTATTTTGCGCGACTTGATGGCGTAATAGTGAATCGCATCGAGCAGCGAATCCAACGGCCATTTGCGCGCAATCGGCATGATTCTCTCCCGCTCTTCCTGAAAAGGAGAATTGAGTGAAACCGCAAGACGAAATTTATGCCCTTCATCCGCATAGCGTCTGATCTGATCGCTCAGACCGCAGGTGGAAATCACCATGCGCCGGGCGCCAATGGCCAGACCGTTATCGTCGCTCAATATATTGGCAGCCTGGATCACCGGGTCATAATTCAAAAAAGGTTCCCCCATGCCCATGAAGACTATGTTGGTGATCTGATCGTTGACATCGCGCATGATACGCAGCACCTGATCGACAATTTCACCCGCGGTGAGATTGCGCTTCAGACCGAGGCGCGCGGTGGCGCAAAAGCGACAATTGACCGCGCATCCCGCCTGTGACGATATGCAGAGCGTCCGCCGCGGCGAGTCAGGGATAAACACGCTTTCAATGTGATAGCCGTCATGGAGGCGGAACAAGTACTTGACCGAACCCGAGGGTGAGCGTTCATCTTTTTCAACAAGCGTCAAATTGCCCAGTTCCGCCGTCTGCTCCAGTTTCTCTCTCAAAGCCGCAGGCAGATCGGTCATCTCGGCGAAAGCGGCAGCATGCTTTTCATAAATCCATTTGTAAATTTGCCGTCCGCGATACTTTTTCTCGCCGATGCCTTCGGCATAGTGCGCACATTGCGCCAACGTCAGTCCGACCAGATTTTCCTTCATACACCTCAAAATGCGTCAGTTATTCAAGCTATAAAGTAATAAAATTATCAAGTAAAACAAAAGGGTTAAATGCAGCCCGGGATCAGCGGTCACGGCAGGTTACTAACGAAGAATATAAAGGGATGTTTTGAACTCCCTCACCTTTTTTGCATCGTTGACTTTCTCTTTAGAAATCTTTACTTTACTCTGCTTAAAACGGAGGATGAATGAAATCGGATTTCGCTCAATCGCATAATGATGTTGACAATATTATCAAGCTAAAGACCGCACACGATATTCTGATTGCAGAAATCGGCAAGGTGATCATCGGTCAACGAACTGTCATCGATGAACTGCTCATTTCCCTGCTGGCGCGCGGACATTGTCTGCTGGTCGGCGTGCCGGGACTGGCCAAAACACTGCTGATCAGCACCCTGGCCAGGGCGTTGGATCTCAAGTTCAGCCGCATTCAGTTTACACCGGATTTGATGCCGTCAGACATCACCGGAACCGAAGTCATTGAAGAAGACAAATCCACCGGGCGCAAGCAGTTCAAATTCGTCAGAGGCCCGGTTTTCGCCAACATTGTGCTGGCCGATGAAATCAACCGCACGCCGCCGAAAACTCAATCCGCACTTTTGCAGGCGATGCAGGAGCACGAGGTGAGTTCCGCGGGTGAAACCCTGAAACTTGACGAACCCTTTTTCGTACTCGCGACCCAGAATCCCATCGAGCAGGAAGGAACCTATCCCCTGCCCGAAGCCCAACTCGACCGTTTCATGTTCAATTTGTGGGTCGATTACCCCGATGCCGCGGAAGAGGAGGAAATCGTACGCTCGACCACCAGCTCCTACACCGCCGAGATCAGGCCGGTGTTGAAGACGGAAGAAATCATTGCCATGCAGTCGCTGGTCCGGCGGGTGCCGGTTGCTGATTCGCTCATTCAATATGCGGTTCAGCTGGTGCGCCGAACCCGTCCCAAGGCGCCGGACGCACCCGCGTTCATCAGGGAATGGATCAGTTGGGGCGCCGGACCGCGCGCCTCTCAATACCTGATTTTAGCCGCCAAAACCAAAGCGATACTCGACGGTCGACCGACGCCGGATATTGCCGATGTGCGGGCCGTCGTCAGGCCGGTGCTGCGCCATCGGATCGTCACCAATTTCAATGCCGAAGCCCAGGGCGTCTCCACAATCGATATCATTGATAAGCTCATCAGCGAAGAAGGCAAATCCTAGTGCGCGACAACATGCAGGATCCCATGACTTTCCTGCAGCCGCAGGTAGTTTCCAAGCTGGCCAATCTTCACCTGGTCGCCCGCCTGGTGGTGGAGGGATTCATCACCGGTCTGCACAAGAGTCCCTATCACGGATTCAGCGTCGAGTTCGCAGAACATCGACAGTACATGCCCGGCGATGATATCCGTCACGTCGATTGGAAGGTCTATGCCAAAACCGATCGTTATTATGTCAAGCAGTTTGAGGAGGAGACCAACCTCAAAGCCTACTTGCTGCTCGATACGTCGGCGTCTATGGGATACAGCTCGCACGGCGTCAGCAAGCTTCAGTACAGTGCGTTCATGAGCGCCGCGTTGTCCTACCTGATGCTGAAACAGCGCGATTCGGTCGGGCTGGTGACTTTTGATGAAAAAATCAACTCTTTCCTGCCTCCGCGCTCCATCAACACCTATTTGAATGTGCTGTTGCAGGAACTGCAGCGCTGCCGCAGCGGCGCTTCGACGAAAATCGCCAACACACTCCATCACCTGGCCGAGCGCATTAATCGCCGCGGACTGATCATCCTCTTTTCTGATCTGTTCGATGATCCCCAGACAGTTCTTTCGGGGCTGGAACATTTCCGCCACAAAAAGCATGAGGTCATTGTATTCCACGTGCTCGATCCCATGGAGAGGTCTTTTAATTTTCGTCAGGACGGGCAATTCGAGGATATGGAAAGCGGCGATAAATTGGCCACCCAACCGTGGCACATCCGCACAGAATACCGAAATCTTGTTTCTCGCTTTATCGAAACCTATAAACGCGAATGTCTGTCCCATCAAATTGACTATGTACTGATCGATACCGAGGAGCCGTTTGATCAGGCGCTGCTGCAGTATCTGATCAAACGCAAACGGATCGGCGGATAGACATCTGCGGCTCAAGGATGGTGAACCTCTATGCCGGTTTTAATCAAATGGCTGGCTTTTATTCTTCTCTTTGTGCTGGCTTTTGCTGTCTTACTCTGGTTTCGTACCCGTAAAAGCTCGCGTTTTCAGAGCCGACTGACGCTGATTTTTTTTCTCTTTGTCATCATTCCCCTTTTTCCCCTGACATTGATCCTAGGCCAATTGCTTCTGAAAAGCACCGAGACATTTGTCCTTCCCGGTGTTGAAGAGACATTGACCCTGTCGCTGGACATCTTTCGCCGGCAGCTCGATGAGCGGGGACGTCATTTTCTGCAAACCATCGACTCCTTTTCACAAATAACTCCGGCAATGCTTCGCCAATCCGGGATCAGCTATGCGGGAACGGCCGATATTCGTCAGGGCGTCAGCCGCGACATCCGAATGATCCTCCTCCCGGAATCGCCCTCGGTGGACCGCTCGCGCTTTCTCGGCATGACCACTCAGGATCTGCTCACAAAAGCTGAATCCGGAGATCTTTTTCTGCTGAATAACCAATATTTTTTCGAAAGTGTGGTGATCAAAGATTCGACGCTGCTGTTTGCCGGCATTCAGGCGCCGGATGAAATCATTCAGGCGAAAAACAGAATCAGCCAAACCCTGCAGCGATACACCACCCTGCTCTATCTGCGCGAAAAAATGGTCGAGGAAAAAACGATCTGGCTTTTGTTGATCATATTTTTGCTGTTCATCGCCGTCCTCTCCATGCTCCTGGCGCGCAAGGTCTCTTTGGAAATCAGCAATCCCATTTTGCAGTTGTCATCCGGCATGAAACGTGTCGGCGCCGGCGATTTGACCCATCGGGTTGAAGTCGCGGCCAAGGACGAAATTGCTTATTTGGTCGATTCTTTTAATCAAATGACGGAAGAATTGCGCGTCAGTCACGAAAATCTTCAGCGCGCCGAAAGAGCCGCGGCCTGGAGGGATATTGCCCGTCAAATTTCCCATGAGATCAAAAATCCATTGACGCCAATTGAATTTGCCATCTATCGTTTGGAAAGCTCTCTGCCGGCGGAAGTCGTCAAATTGATTGATCTGCGGGAATCCATGACCGTCATCAAGGAGGAGATCGCCTCGATTCGCCGCATTGCTGATACGTTTTCACAATTTGCCCGTCTTCCGCACAGCGAACTCAAAAAGCAGGATATCGGCGAGTGGATTCGCTCCTCGGTGGAATTGTTCAAGAATAATGATTCCGGGGTGAACGTGCAGTTGAAAATCACTCCCAATCTGCCTCAGATTCTGCTCGATGGTCAGCAATTTCGCAGCGTCATCAACAACCTGATAAAAAACGCCATTGAAGCATCGCAAAGCGGGGAGACCGTTTTGGTGAATGTCCAGCCCTATTCAGCTGATCATTATTCGCTGCGCATCGACGTCATCGATCATGGCTGCGGCATGGATGAACAAACGCAGAAATCGATTTTTGAGCCCTATTTCACCACCAAGACCGGGGGATCGGGGATCGGATTGTTCCTGGCAAGACAAATCATCAAGGATCATGGTGGAATCATCGAGGTGACGAGCGCTGTGCGGCAGGGTTCGACATTGACCATCTATTTATAAAAGAAGAATCCCGGCCAAGTTGCTGGGCGGGGCTGTCTAACTCACCGGGATTCTTTCGTGGAGGAAATGTAATATGCTGAGAGAGAAGAGTTAATGTGCTTTGCTGAACGGCTGCTGTTCAATGCGCAGGCATTCATTGCCGGCGCCGCGCGATGAGCAGCTTGGATACAAGAGACAATTTGATCGACAATGAACTTTATCGGCCGAGCAGCCGGTTTCCGGTTCAAATTTCCACAGTGGACGATGCCCGACGGGCGCAACTTCTTTTTGAGCGACAGGTGCGAGCAGGCGGCGAACAACCATTCGAAAAACATCGCTGGAAGCCTTGCCGAATGAACGAAAGTATTGATCCGGGCGCCGCTGCAGCACGGCCTCGCGCAGATTCAGATCAAACCTCACCTGGCCCCAATAATCAAGATCGACATCGAGAAGATCCTGAACCACGGGGCCCAATAATTTAAAATCATCCAATGAATCGGTCGGACGCACGCCGTTCAACACGATTTTCGGACGAAAATTTTGCCAAAAACCGGTGATGAACTCTCGACGAACCGTTGCGGGCAGACATTTTCGCATTCGATCCAGCGGCTTGACCAATTTTCCGTCAATCAGTTGTCCGCATTCTTCCAAAACCTGATGAACAGCCGGTGATTCGCGAAAATAGTGTCGGATGCCAAAATAGAGAGCCGAACGAATGAACGAAAAAGTATTCAAAACCGAAAACATGTCGCTGGTGGAGAGGACAAGACGGATGTCGGCATTCAAAAAGACTTTATAGCTGAATTCTTCACTTGCTGAACCGATGTCGACAATAACAAACTCGGCATTGAGTTTTCTCATCTCCCGCAAGAATCTGCGCTGCTGCCATGATTTCAAGGTGGAGGGGTCGAAAAGGTCTGAACGAAAAGGGATCGCATCGAGCTTGGGGAATTGGGTATTCTGAACCATGTCGACCAGAGAATGGGACTTGTTCCCCCAAAAGCTGTTCAATGAACCGGTAAAGTCGTTTATGTTCAAATATCCGTAAAGGTTGGCTCCGTTAAAGTCCATATCGATGGCGACTGTCCGTCGGCCGAAACTGGCCAAACAGATGCTCAACATGGATGCGAACAATGACTTCCCCACTCCGCCCTTGCCGCCCGCGACAGCGATTACTTGCGGCTTGATTTTCGCCATCTCATAGCGGATAGAGTCCGCTCCGCCGCTCGCTTGATTAATCCTGAAAGAACCACCGCGGACGATGTCAGCCACCTTGCTCCCTCTCGATGTTTGTTTTTTCCATAATTCCCGCAGAAACAAGATGCGGCTTCCTGAATCCCCCCGAACTGTCTCGGCAAATTGCAGGCCATCTTGATGGAAAAATATCATCCATTGTTTTTAAATGAATTACAGCGATTCAACTTGAAACACCCCTGTATTTTAATTTCAAAAATGTAATTAATTCCCCTGAATTTCAAAAATGCAACAAGACGGCAAATCAATCCCGTTCTGCTGCGGATCAGAGATATTTTTGCAGCATGATGCGCGACTGCCTTTTCACAAAAGAAGCCAAGCCTGAACGCCGGCCGCAGACCGTCCATGTCGTCCCTGGACGGGTGAGAACATTCCTGACGGAGGTAACCGGCATGCTTTCGTCAAACTCACCCAAAATACACGTGCCATATTGAGCAACCATCAGTTCTTCTCCCGCGAAAGGCAGAGGATCTGATCCGCATATCACCTTAAACCCTTTCTGTTGCGCCGCTGCCATGCGCACCGGCGTCGGCCAAAAAGTAGGCCGCATGGTGGTATCGCTGATCGTCAGTTGCGATGGTGTAAAACGCTCGAACAATTGACTGACGATTTTCCCTCGACTGCCGAACCATTTCCCGGGCGCCCAATTCATGCCGGCCACTCCTCCTGCGCTGTTGATGTTTACAACCAGTTGTTCCGCTGTCAAGGCACGGTCGGCGACAAAATACTCGCTCGCCAGAGCGCAAATTTCAAGTCCCTCTTGAGAAATAATTTGCCGCCCGGCGTAAAGATAGAGGAGAGGTTCATGGGTTTGCGATTGTCTGAGGAGAAGCGCGCCCGACTCGGCCGTTTTTTCAAAGAGATAGTCCTGCAAATTGATTTCCAGTGCCTGCGAATAAAAAGAGCAATCGGATCGTTCGGTGAGCAGCAAAATCATCACCTTCGCGGATTCAGTTTCACCATCAGACGACAAAACGGAAAAATGATCGAGTGCAGCAGCAAAAAGCGTTTCATATTGAAAATTCTGATATACATGTACATGTCCATCAATCATCAAGGCTCGTTTCATATCTTCTCCTTTTTATGATCCAGAATATAACAAATTGCCGGGAATTTTTACTTGAATTTTTAGTGAATTTATTATACTTTTTCCGCATGAATACATTGTCTGTTATTGCATTTCAGTGGGAATTATCCGACATTTGGCTCGCTGCGTCCAGTCGTCATATGGTTGCCGTCAGCTTTGCCCGTGCAGAATCCTTTCAGGAATTTTGGGCGCGGCTGCCAAAGGTGGAGATAAAACAAGAGGGCAATGAATTATTGCACCATTTCGTTGATTCACTCCACGCCTATTTTTCCGGAAAGCTGACCACTTTTGATTATCCGGTTGACTTGAGCCAGGGCACTGAATTTCAGCAGCTTGTTTGGCAAACTGTGCAGCGAATTCCCTACGGAACCACCCAGACGTATGGACAGATTTCCGCTGCCATCGGCAAACCTTCGGCGGCGCGGGCAGTTGGTGCAGCCAACGGCGCAAATCCTCTTCCGATCTTAATCCCCTGCCATCGAGTCGTGCAGTCCAATGGCGATTTGGGCGGGTACAGCGGCGGATTGGACATCAAGGATGCGCTGCTCCGC
>RPQV01000146.1 GCA_003818595.1 Calditrichota bacterium | reverse complement strand
TGGTTGAAGGAAGCGAAACCTACACCAATGAAACCTGGAGCAATGCTATTGACGGCGTAACCGTAGGTTGGGATGGTACAGTCACAACCAAAAGCAGTTCACCGCGCGCCATTTTTGCTTTTGCCGATGGCAGCATCAAGGCGCTGCATAAGGTGAATCTCCTGGTTGACACCAATGTCGGCTATGATAATCGGTGGGTGAAACGGTTCCGAATTCAGGTTTCCACAAAAACTACAAAAGACATTGATTTCATAACCGTGTATGACGGATTCCAGGACAAGGCAAAATGGCAGCAGCATGTCTTTCCGGCAGTGAATGCCCGTTATGTCAAGATCATTATTGATTATCCCAATAGCGGGCCGACGCAGCTGGGCGAGCTGGAATGCGAAGTGGGTACGGCATTATTGGGAAAATTGGCAGCCGGTGGTTCTGAAAGCACGCCGGATGAATACGCCTTATATGGCAATTATCCCAATCCATTCAATCCGACAACCCTCATTCATTTCGCAATTCCCGAAGATCAGAGGGTCACGCTTCGCATTTATAATTCCCTCGGCCAGTTGATTAAGGTTCTGCATGATGCGGATATGAATGCCGGCGAGCATGCGATCCAATGGGATGCCTTGAATCAGGATGGTCAACCGGTTCCCAGCGGTGTTTACATGCTTCACCTGCAGGCGAAAGATTTCACCGCTTCGCATCGGATGATGCTGATTAAATAAATTTGCACGTCACATCTCTTGAAAAATGGGTTACCCCGGCAAGGGGCAACCCATTTTTTTTTATATTATCCAATTTTCGCCAACTGTCAGGTCTAGCCGGTATACTGTTTCTGCCTATTCATCAGCAACTGTTCGGGTACGAATCGAATGCGCCGATAGTGCTTATCGCGTTCTGTGGGAAATGAAATTGTGGAGGAAGGATGAAGAATTTTATTTACATCATTTTTTGTTTTTATACGATTTCTGTATATGGATTTCAGGGTTTTGAACATAGCGCTCACGAATTAAGCGGTCGTTTTCCCTTTCTGAAAAATCATCTCGATCTTTTTCAAGCGCGGGTGCAAGACGATCTTGAAAATAATCATCTCGAAAGCGAATACCGCACCCTTTTTGCTCCTTTTTTATCTTATGCCGAAACCGGTTCATCTCCTTTGATATCAGAGCCGAAATTTATGGACGATGAATTCAGCAATCTGACAATAGCCGCTGAAGATGCACTGCACAAAATTGCGGCTGAAGTCGTGGTCAATGATCAGGCAGTCAATTGTTGGAATGTCGATTTCTGTCGTTCCAATTCTGCCAAGCGGATATTGGCGGTTTGGCAGGACGAACGCCGGGGCGTCAACAATCCGGATATTTACGGACAATTTTATGATCTCGACTTTAAAGCCATTGGAGCAAACTTTCGTGTTCACGCTGAAAGCGGCAATTTTGCCCAGATCAATCCGGCCGTCTGCGTATTATCAAATGGCGGATTCGCGGTGGTTTGGGAGGATTATCGAAACAGTCGCGCGACGCTCTATGCACGAGTATTCGGTTCTGACGGCAAGGCTGTTACCGAGGAATTTATAGTCAGTACTGATCAGAAGGCGCAACTTAAACCGGATATCGCCGCTGACGGCCTCAATCGGTTCATCGTTACCTGGCTGCAGAACGATGACGGAGATTATAATGTTGTTGCCTGCTTGTTTAACAATAATGGGACAACTGCTTCAAGCGTTTTCCGAATTAATGATGACCAGCAAACCTTTCAATGGTTTCCTTCAGTAACTTCAACCTCAACCGGTGAATCATTGGTGGTGTGGGAGGATAAGCGGGATGGCAATTCGAATATCTATGGCCAAAGACTGCGCGCGGATGGTTCGAAGCGGGCGGCGAATTTTAAGATTGACGACGGCGTCGGTACGGCTATTCAGTGGCGGCCTCAAGTTGCTTGGGGTCAAAACCGATTCGTCGTTGTTTGGGAAGATTATCGCAATGTCACCGGATCAATTTATGCTCAGTCGTTAGATGGAGGATTAATCAAAGAAGATGTCAATTTCAGAATTGACTCAATTCAGCAAACTGGAATTAAAGAGTGGCCGGTTATTGCACTGAATGCTCAAGATGAATTTGCGGTTTCATGGCAGACAGAAATGGAAGAAAATCGTGAAGTATTTGCTGCGCAATGGGATGCTCAAAAGCGGTCGGTCGCACAGATAAAACTCACCGCCGCTCAGACAGGTGATTATTATTCGCTGCCGCGAATTGATTTGGTGCAAAAGGTCAGCACGCTATTTTATTTACGAATCAAGGCAGGAGAGACCGTGCAAAATGTGGTCACGGCTCAGATCTCATGGATGAATGTGCCGGTAGAACTCTCGTTTTTTACGGCCGAATCTCAGGGAAACACGGTTCATCTTCGATGGCGCACTGAGAGCGAGTCAAATAATTATGGTTTTTGGCTGCAGCGAAAAACTAACACCTCCGACTATGTCGATTTGGTGTTTATTCCCGGGCACGGTACGAGCATCGATTCTCATGAATATGGGTATGATGATCAGATCGGTCAAGGCAGGTTTATTTATCGTTTAAAACAGGTTGATTTTGATGGTGCGACAGAATACTCTCATGTCGTCGAGGTGAATTCCCAGTTGCCGGCGTCATCGGTTCTGTTGGTGAATTATCCCAATCCTTTCAACGGTGAAACGGTCATCGTTTTCAGTTTGGTAGAGCCGTGCGACTGCTCTCTGGTGGTGGAAAACATCGCAGGCCAGGTGGTTCGTACCCTCTATGCTGGAGCGATGGATGAGGGCGAACATCAAATAGTCTGGGATGGAAAGGATGACCAAAGCAGGACAGTCGCCTCCGGGCTTTATCGTTGCCGACTGCAAAATCAGCGCGTGCACAGCAGCATACGCATGACCGTATTAAAATAATATCTTTGAAATTGAGGAATGAAAACGGTCTAAAACAACGTTACAAAATTCAACTGGTAATAGTTGCCCTGATCGAAAAGCTGGATCTTATTAGAAACTGATTTGCCCATATCATGAGTACGATCGATTTTCACACCAAATGGCTCCATCGTTTCTCGGCGGTCAAGGATCCAAAACTGAGATTGTTTTGCTTTCATTATGCCGGGGGGAGCGCCAATGTTTTTCGTGCCTGGGCAGGTTTACTGCCGCTGGATGTTGATATTTTGTCGGTGGAATTACCGGGTCATGGTGTACGGCTGAATGAACCGCTGATTGATGATCTGTCATCGTTGGTTCATGAAATCGCTCACAAATTAACTACATACTTGGATATTCCTTATATTTTTTTTGGTCACAGCATGGGAGCCTTGCTTTCCTTCGAGTTGACGCACGTGCTGTGGCGCCATATGATCAAGCTTCCTCTCCATCTTTATATGTCCGCCCATCGGGCGCCGCATGTGGACTCGGGTAAGAGTCCGCTTTATGATTTGCCCGAATCCGATTTTGTGCAAAAGATTCAGGAATTAAACGGAACCCCCACTGAAGTCCTCGCCAATCCTGAACTGCGGAACATCTTTTTACCCATCCTCCGCAACGACATGAAGATATGCGAAACCTATATATTCAAACCGCGGCTGCCTTTGCCTTGCGACATGACCGTCTATGGCGGTCTCGCGGATCAGGATATTTCGCCGGATATGCTCCTGGCTTGGAAACAGCACACCACTGGGCAATTCACCTCTCGATTTCTGGACGGGGATCATTTTTTTGCTTTTCAAAATCACGAGCATTTCAGCAGGACCTTGGCGCAAGACCTGTTGCCGCTGCTGCAAAAGGTCGCGTCATGATCGATCTGCCGTCTGATCTTGACCTGCAAAGAGAGCGTATCCATCTTTTTCTGGTCGACATGGATTCCTATTTCCCGCAGGCGGATGATCTGGGATCGTTGCTGAACGAGACTGAAATGAATCGAGCGGAGCGATTTGTTTTTGACGTTGATCGTCGTCGGTTTATTGTTGCTAGAGCTTGGCTGCGTCGTCTGCTCGCGTCTTATTTGGCTATTTCACCGCAGTTTGTTAAATTAAGCTACAATGTTTATGGTAAACCTTTCGCTGAGAATGAAAATGGTCTCTCCTTTAATCTTTCTCACAGCGGACACTTGGCTCTGTTTGCTGTCTGCCGCGATGCCGAGATCGGCGTCGACATTGAGCAAGTAAAGCCCGAAATCGCCACATTGGAGATCGCGCAGAAATTTTTTGCCCCCAAAGAGGTGCAGCTGCTCAAGGGTGTGCCGACGGAGAGAAGAAGTGAACTTTTTTTTGATTGCTGGACACAAAAAGAAGCTTATATTAAAGCCAAAGGGATGGGATTATCCCTTGATCTTCACTCATTCGCAGTAAATTTCCAGGATGATGATCCCCGACTGCTCTTTTCTGATCATCATCCTGATGATGTCGAAAAATTTACCATCTTTAAATTATCGGTACCGCATCCGTTCAAAGCTGCTGTTGCATCTTCCATCAAATCTGGCGCCAAAGACCGCTATCGCAGGTTGTGTTATCTTGAAGCATCTTGACCAAATTTTTGTGATCGAAATTTATAGAATGAAAAACCATGCCAGGTAATCTGACTTTCATATTTGCACCGAAGGGTTACCAGATTTCTTGATATTCAATTTGTTCTTGTGATATTGTAGTCTTATTTAAAGGAGATCCGGCGATGAAGACATGCTTGACCGCGATAATAATAATCGTTCAAATGACCATTTCATTGAACGCGAATCCCTTGACCGAACATTCCATGTCAAGTTACCGGGGGACTTCTTTTTACGGATATGCCCCTGATAAAATAGTCATCACCTTCAGCAAGGAAGTGATTGATCGTTTTGATGCCCATGCGCTTGTCCAAGGGCGCACCGGAATCGACGAGATCGATCGCATTGGTGAGAGATTTCAAGCCAAACTAATACGCAGACTGTTTCCTGATTTCACGCCGCGCTCAATAAATGGCCGTCCGATTGAATTATCCCTTTATTATCAGGTTTTTTTCGCACAGGACGTTGATCTTGATCTGGTTCTTGCTGCGTATCGTAAACTATCAGGCGTCATCAAAGCTGAAGCCGTGGGTATTCATTATGTAACCGCGCTCCCCAATGATGCCCAATTCAACCTGCAATGGCATCTCCAACAGGCCAATGATGTTGATGTCGATGCTCCGGAAGCTTGGGATATCGAGACAGGCGATGCTTCGATCATCGTTGCTGTGATGGATACGGGCGTCCGCTATTATCATAAAGATCTCGGTGGATCGGCGGCAGCATTCAATGATTTCAGCAACATCGACGGCAACATGTGGATCAACTGGAGTGAAAAAAACGGCGTTGCCAATGTCGATGACGACTCCAATGGTTATGTTGATGACTGGATCGGCTATGATTTTGTGGATAATGCGCCGACCACTGGTATTAATCGTGTGGATCCTGCTGAAGATGGCGACGTGATCGATAACGATCCGCGTGATTTCCATGGTCATGGAACCCATTGTGCCGGCAATGTCGGAGCTTTGAACAACAACGGTTATGCGCTCTGCTCCGTGTCGGGAGGTTGGGGTGATGGAACTTTCCAGCCTGCCGGCAATGGCGTCCAAGTGATGGCGCTGCGAAACGGATATGCTTTGCGCTTCTTCGGGGGTGGTGTGGTTCAAATGGATGCCGCTGCCCAATGTTTTGTCTATGCGGCTGAGAACGGCGCCCGCATCGCTTCCTGCAGCTGGGGTTCTTCCAATTCTGGCGGATTGGGTGCGGCCATTGATCAGTTTGTCGCCGCCGGCGGACTGGTTTTTCATGCGGCTGGAAACGATAATGCCGATGATCCTGATTATATTGATTTGCGCGGCGACTGCATCAGCGTCGCCGCCACAGATCAAAATGACAACGCGGCCTCCTTCACCAATTATGGAACTTGGGTCGATGTTTCGGCGCCGGGAGTGGATATCGTCAGCACCGGTCACAATCATGATGACGATGCAAATGATTATTACGCCACCATGAGCGGCACTTCGATGTCGACCCCCATTGCCGCATCTGTGGCCGCGTTGATCTGGTCGCGTCATCCCGCCTGGTCTGCTCAACAGGTGAAAGAACAGCTGCTGGCAACAGTCGACAATATCGAAAATAGTCTTGACGCCGCCCACAAGGGCAAAATGGGCGCCGGTCGAGTGAATGCCTATAATGCAGTGAATGATGAGCCGATCGCTGTCAAGCTGAGTTCTTTTGAAACCGCCCCGCAAGAGGACGGCTCGACCCTGATCTCATGGCAGACCCATTCGGAGAGCGATATCGCAGGCTTTTTTGTTCAAAAGAGTCAATCAGCTGGGCATCCGTTTCAACGTCTGCATACGCACATGATCGCCGCCAAGGGCGATGATGCTTCTGGTGCACATTACTCGTTTATTGAACAGGAGAGCAAATCCCAACGCTGTTTTTATCGACTGGAACTATGCGAATTAGATGGGCAGAGCTCCTTCAGTGCATCGATTGAGATCAGCCCGTCTTCAGTCGTACCGGCATCCACTTTGGCTCTGCATGCCAATTACCCCAATCCCTTTAATCCGATCACGACCATCAGCTACGACATGGCGGACGATGCCTCGGTTCAGCTCGAGATATTTGATGCCTCCGGTCGCCGTGTGTGTGTGCTGGTTAATGCTACGCAAACCGTCGGTCGATACAATCTGTCTTGGAATGGTCTTGATGCATTCGGTGATCCGGTCGCTTCCGGAATTTATATCGCCAGATTAACCAGTAATGGAGCCTGTCGTACTCAAAAAATGATTCTCGCCCGATAGCCAAAGCAGCGACGGAATCGCGATCTCGTCATTCGAACAGAGTGGCCGGTGTCTGTTCATACCCGTCATCGACAATGAGATGATCGCTGCGCGCTGCTGCTTTCGCCAGTTGGTCGCAGCGCTCGTTTTCTGCCGAGCCGCTGTGGCCTTTCACCCAGGTGAACTGCGGCTGAAATTCATCCACCAATGTCAGCAACTGTCGCCACAAATCGACATTCTCCACCGGCTTTTTGCTGCTGGTGAGCCAATTATTGATGCGCCAACGATGTGCATGCCCTTGAGTAATGTTATCGACGATATAACGTGAATCGCAATAAATGGTGATCGGCATTTTTTTATTCAGACTTGAAAGAGCAGCGATACAAGCCGATAACTCCATGCGGTTATTAGTGGTTTTTTTAAAGCCTTGCGAAAGCTCCTTGCGTCTGCCCTGGTGCATCAGCACCACGCCGTATCCTCCCGGTCCCGGATTCCTAATGGCCCCGCCATCGATGAATATGTGTATGCCGTCATCCTGATAACGCACGCGCGGCTGATGGTCTTTATGCTCTGCGACGACAATACCGTGAGCATGGAGATAGTCGAGTGCGTCTTCTAATTCGGCAAAACCTTTGAACTGAGCCCCGAGAAAACCGAAAACCTGCGCCTGCGCGCCGTTCTCGCCGCTCCACGATGTATATAATCCCGGTTTCACCCCTTTGACCACAGCGTAATAATTCTTTCCGGTTTTCATCATTTTAACACGATCATCTTTTTTGTTCTGACGCCCCATTCGGACTGTATGGTATAGAGATAAACCGCATTGGCAATGGGGGAGCCATAGTCGTCTGTCGCATCCCATATCACAGAATGGGTGCCGGCTGCCAGTTGTTGATCGATCAATGATTTTACTTTTTGTCCCATGACATTATGGATAGACAATTTTACATGTGTTGCTGAAGGAATTGAGAACTGGAGCCGGGTTGATGAATTAAATGGATTGGGGAAATTCTGCTCAAGCGA
>RPQV01000145.1 GCA_003818595.1 Calditrichota bacterium | reverse complement strand
CCGGATTACATCCTTCAGTGGCTCCAAGCTCACCGTAATCCCGGGATGATTCCAATGGGTGCCGAATTGGAATTTTCGAACCTGGGCTATAAAGCCATCGGCGCAACTGAACACCAGGATCCAACGTTCGACGCCTTTTACTATTTTTATGATTTTGATTTGATGCGACGGGGATGGAAACTGGGGGCTCATATCGATGATCACGGTTTCCTGACTTCAGCGAATACCCGCACACGCGGCTTTATGGAGCTGGCTTTCGGTCGTTACAAACTGCTGGGTGATGTATCAAAACCGGCCACCCAAGATTCATGGGTTTTATCGCAGATCATTGACCTTGCCGTTCGATTTATCAATATCCGCCCTCATAGCTTGCACCTCAGTTTCAGTACAGCGCAACAGCAGGGATTCAATGAAATAAAAGAGGCAGATCACTACCTGTGTCTCCTGCTGTTAGGCGGAGACCTTCGCGAGGACGAACAAGGTATCCTTCGTGAAACGCGTATTTACAACGGCGAAATTCTGAATGCTGACGGAAATGTCATTTTTTCCAGGCTCAACCGCCATCATAAAAATCCCGAAGATGACTCGTGGTCCTTTGTCGTGGAATACCAATTTCCAAGACTCTACTATGACTATGATTATCAGCCGCTGATCTTGGCATTGAAAGGATTTCAAAGCGCAGTAAATCCATTCCCCCTGCGCAACTGCGATCAAGTAGCGGGATCGCATTATGTCGCGGATTTAGAAGAGACACTTAAAAAATGGGCAACCCAACCACATTCACTGTCCAGAAACAGCATCGAAAGTTTTATTGAAAACGTCGAACAGGGTCTCGACCAGGAGGCCAACCTATCGCACGATGAAAATTATCGTCGTTACGCGCTTAAAATATTGGGACGCATTGAAGAACGTCTAAAACGCCGGAACAGTAGAATAGATAAAATGTATGATACCTACGAAAGAAAACCTGGTTCAGGTGATCAAAGCTGATTTTGATCAGCTGGTCATCCGTATTTGCAACCGGCTGCAGAAAATCAGCCTCACCCATTATGAGAATATTGATTTTGAACGCCATCAGGAGCGCGAAGAGGCATTTCTGTCGCTTATCTGCGATGCATTGGCCGATCAAAATGATGAGCCGCTGAAAAATCACATGATTGAATTGGCGAACATACGCCACAACGAAGGATATGCACTGGCTGAAGTGCAGAGCGCCATTGATACAATCGAAGATGAGCTTTGGGACACAGTCATTGCCTGCGGCAGACCGCCTGATATCATTATTAATATGCTGCACGAGGTGCATCGCCTGATGGTTTTAATGCGCAATCAATTTGCCGTATCCTATGCAGAGAAACAGGTGGATGTACAGAAACGCATGGCAAAACTCAAGGAACGCTTTTTTATCTATCGTCATGACCGTCAGGACTTGGAAAAAGAAAAATCGTAAAATACAAACCCTCCTCTGATATCCCCGCACTCTTTACAGCTGCTCCCATCAGCCACAAATAATTTGCTTATCAAAGTCAATTTATATAAATTTGTTGTTACAAACAGATGGGGATTTGCTGTAAGGCATTACCCCGAATAAATCTGCCTTCACAAAACTGAGGAAGACTATGAGCGATTTTACCATCGATAAAGCGACGCAGCATTTTGCTGAACTCATCAAATCACAATTGGCGCGTGTGGATCGGATGAAAAGTGGACAGGACTGGGTTGAATATAGCCTCTTGAAGCCTATCATCATCGGATTCTGCTGGGGTGACGGTATCGGACCGATTATTTCACAAGAGACGGAACGGGTGCTGCAGGTTATTTTGGCGGACGAAATAAAATCCAATAAAGTACAATTTCGTACCATCGAGGGTCTGACCATTGAAAACCGTGCCAAACACCTCAAAGCAATTCCGGATAATGTACTCGAAGAACTCAAAGCCTGCCACGTCATTCTCAAAGCGCCGACAACCACACCAGAAAAAGGCGGGCCTTACCCCAACATCGAAAGTGCCAACGTTGCTATGCGCCGCGAACTTGACTTGTTTGCCAATGTACGACCGGTGAAAGTACCGAAAGAGGGGATTGACTGGGTCTTTTTCCGCGAAAACACCGAGGGCGAGTATGTGCTCGGCAGCAAAGGTTTGATGGTGTCTGATGACGCCGCGTTTGACTTTAAAATTATCACCCGACAAGGATCAGAGCGCATCATCCGTATGGCGTTTGATTATGCTAAAAAGAACAGCATCGGCAATGTCACTGTGGTGACCAAAGCCAATGTCGTCAAAACCACTGATGGGTTGTTCCTCGAAGTGGCCGGTCAGGTCGCCAAAGAATATCCGGGAATCTCCTGGGAGGGTTGGTATATCGACATCATGACGGCCAAGCTGATCGATCCCAAACGGCGCACTCAATTCCGCGTGCTGGTCATGCCCAATCTGTATGGAGATATTCTCACTGACGAAGCCGCGGAAATTCAGGGCGGCGTCGGCACAGCCGGCAGCGCCAACATCGGAAAACGATATGCCATGTTTGAGGCTATTCATGGATCAGCACCGCGCATGATCGAAGAGGGTCGCGGGAAATATGCCGATCCGTGCAGCCTGATTAAAGCGGCGGGCATGATGCTGAACCACATCGGCTTTGTAGAAAAAGCCAACAAACTGGAAAAAGCTTTGGAAATTTGCACCCAATTTGAGAAAAAACTGGAAATCACTGGTCGAGATACCGGCGTCACCGGACGTGAATTCTGCGATTACATCCTGGAAACCGTCCAGTCACCCGATATTGAAAAGAAATACCGTTCTTACCTTGGCTGAAACAAGGTTCTCGTTGCGGGACCGCAATGATCAGACCTGATCCTTGAGCGGTCCCAATACTTGAACGTTTTTGATGTATCACCATTTCGATCATCGAGCCAAGACACAATTTTAATCAACACAAGGAATCTTTTCACCTTTGCCGAGATAAGAAATACATGTCCAATGCTATTTTGAATAAAGAAAATCTGGCGGCCTCCGCGTGGCGCTATCGCATCCACTCGCCTAAAATCGCCCGCAAACGACAGGCCGGACAGTTCATCATGCTGCGCCCGGTACCCGAGACTGAACGTATTCCGCTCACCATTGCCAACGCAGACGCGGAACAGGGGTGGATAGAGATTATCTTTCAGGTCGTCGGCAGAACCACCATGTTTCTTTCTGGACTCGACGTCGGGGACGAGATTTCAGATATTGCCGGTCCGCTCGGCCATCCGACCCGTATCGAAAAATTCGGACGCGTGATTTGCATTGGCGGCGGTATCGGTGTGGCGCCACTCTATCCCATTCTCTGCTCACTCAAAGATGCGGGCAACGACGTAACGACCATCATCGGCGCCCGCAGCAAAGCTCACCTGATCCTTGAAAAAGAAATGAAGGAAAAATCGGATAAACTCTTCGTAGCGACTGATGACGGTTCGTATGGGCATCACGGATTTGTCTCTGACGTATTCAACCAGGTTCAAGACGCCGGCGATCGTTTTGATTCGGCCTTTGTAATCGGGCCGGTGATGATGATGAAGGTGGTCTCGAGCCTGACGCTGGCTTCCGGGATCAACACAGTCGTTTCACTCAATCCCATCATGATCGATGGAACCGGTATGTGCGGCGGCTGCCGTGTCACCGTGCACGGCAAGACGAAATTTGCCTGCGTCGATGGTCCCGAATTCGATGCTTCAGGTATTGACTGGGAAGAATTGATTCGCAGATTGAAAAGTTATCAATCATTTGAAGAAAAAGAACGCAACGAACATCAATGTGCTCTCGTTCAATAACCTATCGGGAAACAAGCCATCAGTGCGTAATAATAAATTCGCAATCCTTGCCATCACATTAATTCAAACGTTATTTATTACTCTTTTCGGTAAAAGGCCTTTCTCCCATGAGCGTTTCTGAAACAAAATCCATGAACAGACGATTTCTGCGCACCCCGATGCGTGAGCAAATACCGACGATTCGAAAAAGTAATTACCACGAAGTTCCCTACGGCTATAATGAGGAGGAAGCCGTTGCGGAAGCCAAACGCTGTCTTCAGTGCAAAAAGCCTCTCTGTGTTGCCGGATGTCCGGTGAACGTGCAAATTCCTGAATTCATACGTCTGATCGCCGAAGGTGAATTTGATGCGGCAGCGAAAAAACTCAAAGAGACCAATGCACTGCCGGCTATATGTGGACGTGTCTGCCCGCAGGAAACCCAATGCGAAGGCTTATGCATAGTGGGTAAAAAAGGAGATCCCATTGCTGTCGGTAATCTTGAACGGTTTGCAGCTGATTGGGAACGCAGTGCGGGGAAAGTGGCAGTTCCTCCCATGAGTCCTAAAAACGGCATCAAAATCGCTGTCGTGGGATCAGGGCCGGCGGGACTTACAGTGGCCGGGGAATTGTCTAAAAAAGGTTTCGACGTGACCATTTTTGAAGCGCTGCATGAGCCCGGCGGTGTCCTCCTCTATGGAATCCCCGAATTTCGGCTGCCTAAAGAGATTGTCAAACAGGAGATCGACTATCTGCAGAAACTCGGGGTAAAAATAGAATGCAACTTTGTTGTCGGGAAGACACAAACTATCGACGAGTTGATGGCCGAAGACGGTTATGCAGCGGTATTTGTGGGATCGGGCGCCGGATTGCCGTCGTTCATGAATATTCAGGGCGAAAACTCGGTTGGAGTCTATTCCGCCAATGAATATCTGACCCGCGCCAACCTGATGCGCGCCTGGCAGGGAACGGCAAAAACGCCCATTTTCAAAGGCAAGCGGGTAGTCACCGTTGGCGGCGGAAATGTCGCCATGGACTCCGCCCGCACCGCACTACGGTTGGGCGCTGAAGAATCAATCATCGTTTATCGCCGCAGCGAATCGGAAATGCCCGCCCGTGCCGCTGAGATCCATCACGCCCGAGAAGAGGGGATCATCTTCCACTTGCTTTGCAATCCTGTGGCTATTCTGTCCGACGAAAAAGGATTTGTAACCGGCATTCGCGCCATTCGGATGGAGTTGGGCGAGCCCGATGAATCGGGTCGCCGCCGACCCATTCCGGTTAAAGACAGCGAATTTGAAATCAACTGCGATGTTGTGGTGATCGCCATTGGCAATAAACCCAATCCCCTCATTCCGACAACAACCCCGGATATTGAAATTTCTCGCCATGGAACGATTGTAGCCAATGAGGCGGATGGCAGAACAACCAAACAGTATGTCTATGCAGGCGGTGATATTGTCAGCGGCGCTGCCACTGTCATTCTGGCAATGGGCGCCGGTAAGGTCGCAGCCAATACGATCATTCAAGACCTGCTGAGCTGAATCGTCAATGCAGGACATGGCGCGGACAAAACGGGCCTCTTGGCAAATGTTCAATCGGATCGCCGGGCGTTACGATCTGCTGAATCGACTGCTTTCTTTAAGACAGGATGTTCGCTGGCGACGCAGATTGACGGACAAACTCCCTCAGAGAGACCACTTAAATGTCGTCGATCTCGCCACAGGCACCGCAGACTTGATGCTCACCCTGCATCAACGCTGTCCTCAAATTAGATCGATGATCGGGATTGATCCTGCTAGGAATATGCTTACCTTGGGACGGAAAAAACTCGAAAGAATCATGTTCCGCTCCCAACCCTTTTTAATCCAAGGGGATGCGCACCATCTGAGCCTGCATTCCAAGTCTGCCGATGTCGTCACCATGGCGTTCGGGATACGCAACATTTCCAATCTTCAGCCCGTTTTGGCTGAAATTAAGCGCGTTCTGCGCGAAAGCGGCAAACTTTTTATACTGGAATTTTCCCTTCCGACTCATCGTTTTATCCGTGCTATTTACCTTTTCTATTTTCGTCATATTCTGCCGAGAATTGGTCGATGGATTTCAGGAGACAGCACGGCTTACACATATTTGAATCATACCGTAGAAGATTTTCCTTATGGGGAAGCATTTTGCGCCATATTGGAAAAAGCGGGATTCACCCATGTCCACGCTGAACCCTTAACCTTCGGCGTCGTCACCATTTATTCGGCAGTTCATCCCTAATCATGAGCAACGGTTTGATAGACCCAGCAGACACAATCAAGCGATTACACCGCGCGTTACAGAAAAAATTAGCTTCCATTAGTTCGTCACCAACACGCTCCTGTCTTTATCGATCATCCATCGAGGTCGAAGGTTTTGATCTCATCAGTTGGCTGAACAGCCAAACCACTTCAACTCGTATTTTCTGGGCGCGTCGCGATGAACCGCTGCGAATTGCCGCGATCGGCTCGGTGCATCATCTCGTAGGCAGTTCGCTTGATATTCTGCGTTCGATTCATTCTCGCCTTGAAAGTGCGGAGAGTACCATCCGCTATTACGGCGGCATGCGTTTCGACCCGGATCAGGAAGTAGAAGAGATGTGGCGGCCTTTTGCTAAATACCATTTTGTTCTTCCCCAATTTGAAATAACGCAGGAGGACAATCGCCAACATCTGTCGATCAATTTTTCGGTGCAGCCGGGTGATGACCTGGTCCAAGTTTATGCCCAGTGTCGGCATCAATTGGCCAAGTTGACGCCGATTATTCCGTTGCCGACAGAGCGGCTGCCGGCAGTCACTCGCTGTGATGAGGTCCCCAACCAGGAAGAATGGACGTCCTTGGTTCAGAATGCTCTGATGGCCATTGAGAGAAAAGAATTTGAAAAGATCGTCCTCGCCGGCCGTACCACACTTCATTTCGACCAGAAACTGAATCCATGGCAGCTATTGAATTCTATTCTGATGAAGAACGGGCGATCCTTTCATTTTTCGTTTCAATTTCAGGAAGACTCCGCCTTTATAGGTATGACGCCGGAATGTCTTTTCAAGCGCCACGGTGATCTCATTTTCACAGAAGCTGTCGCATCCACTCGACAACGCGGGATGACGATTGAAGAAGATGAAGCCCTGGGAGCAGAAATGACGGCCTCAGACAAAGATCAGCGCGAGCATCGATGGGTAAAACGAATGATCCTCGATCGACTCACGCCGTTATGTAAAGATATCAACGTCATCAACAATGAAATCATCCTCAAATTGACCCATGTACAGCATCTGCTCAGTGAAATGAAGGGCGAACTACGGGAGGATGTTTTTAATGAACAGATCATCTCCTCCCTGCATCCCACGCCGGCTGTCGGCGGATATCCCAAGAAAGCAGCTGTAAAGCACATTGCACGGCTCGAACCCATGGACCGCGGTTGGTATGCTGCTCCTGTCGGCTGGATGTCAAAGGACGAGGCTGAGTTTGCGGTTGCCATCCGTTCAGCACTGGTACACAACAATCTCCTTCACGTCTATGCCGGTTCCGGCATTGTCCTGGGTTCAGACGCCCTAAAAGAGTGGGAGGAAAACCGCAACAAAGCTAAAAACTTTATGCAGCTCTTTGAGCCCTCATGAGCATGAGTGAAAACATCAACATCTTTTGGGCGGATTTGATGGTTGAAGAGCTGGTCCGCAACGGCATCACATTTTTTATCATTTCGCCGGGTTCGCGATCAACGCCTTTGACCGTCGCCGCTGTACGCAATCCTCACTGCCAAACAGAAATCAGCATCGATGAACGCGGCGCCGCTTTTTATGCGCTCGGTTATGTTAAAGCGAGCGGACAACCTGCGGTGCTCATTTGCACGTCCGGCACAGCCACCGCGAATTATTTCCCTGCCATCATCGAAGCAGCCATGACGGATGTCCCGTTGATCATCTTGACCGCTGACCGGCCTCCGGAACTTCTTGAGACGGGGGCTAACCAAACTATCCGGCAGGACAATCTTTACGGTGATTATCTGCGTTGGCACAGTACGTTACCCTGCCCTGACGATAAAATTGCTCCGGAATATATTCT
>RPQV01000144.1 GCA_003818595.1 Calditrichota bacterium | reverse complement strand
GACAATCCGATACCGCTGCCGATCGACAACGCCGTGACTCCTGCCCCCTGCCAAAACCAGACAATCAGACCGACGGCGGATCCGCATGCGAATCCCAAAAGCATTGCTGTCCCCAACTCCCGCCGCAGTGAGCGCAGGTACCATCGCAGCGAAGGGTCGATGCTGCGCAACGCCTGAATGGCGACGGTCATCGACTGAATGCTGACGCTTTCTCCCAGGCCCAACACCAGGGTGAGGAAAAACGCCAGAATCAAACTTTTCGCGAGGGTAAATTGATAGATGCTCACCAACAATGCGCATATCACTCCGCTGCTGATGGTGGCGACCAGCCAGGGAAAACGAAAGCGGAATGCGCGCAACGGCGAGGCGTCCCGCACTTGGGACAGACGAAAGCCGATCGACTCAAAAAAGGCGTCCGTCTGTTCTCGTTCGGCAATGTCGAACGCTTCGTCGGTCAACAGGTCAGCATCGAGGACGCCGACGATACGCCGCTGTTCATCCACGACCGGGAACGCCAGATAGCGATGCATGATGAACGCCTCGCATGCTTCCAGTACGGTGGCCGTTTGCGGCACCGCGATCACGCGATCGATCATCACCTCGGCGAGCTGGCGGTCGAGTGGAGCGGTCAACAATCTTCGCGTCGGCATGACGCCGACCAGCCGCCGCTCTTCGTTGATCACATAAAAATAGACGATCTTTTCGCCGACTCCCTGCTGACGAATCGAGTCCAAAGCCTGATTGATGGTCAGTTTTTCACGCAGGGTAGCGACATCACGACGCATGACTACAGAGACCGGTTGGTTCAGGTGTCCCTCTTGGTTCGCCATCGAGTCTTTTCTCCCAATAGTATTCATCGCAAAAGAGTAAAGTTCCCTTTTTGACTTGGTCGCCGCTGAATTCTTTATCCTGGACTGAGATGTTTCTTATTATCCTCGCACATAAAATCACCAAGAGATTATAATCAAGCTAATGTATCGAAACAAGTATTTTATTGTCATCGAATTTGGTAGAGATAAAAAGCATCGTGAACTGGAGTCGCGAGCGAACGGAAACCGGCTACCCATCGGTGTTTGCAAGGATGATGAATGATTTTTCTTGACATTGACTTTAATTATTATTAATATTTATTTAGAATTATTCTAATTCTATTATTATTATGAAGACAAGAGCCAGGAATCAACGTCTTGACCATGAATGTTGGATGATACCATAAAAGGAGTGAACCCCATGAAAAAGAATAAAAAATTAACCACCGCAGCCGGAGCCCCTGTTCCCGATAATCAGAATGCCATGACTGCCGGACCGCGTGGTCCGATGCTGCTTCAGGATGTTTGGTATTTGGAAAAACTCGCTCACTTCGATCGCGAGGTGATTCCGGAACGGCGAATGCATGCCAAAGGATCCGGCGCATTTGGCAAATTCACAGTGACGCACGATATCACCCAATACACCAAAGCCAATATCTTTTCCACGATCGGCAAGGAAACCGAGGTGTTCGTGCGTTTTTCCACCGTCGCAGGCGAGCGCGGCGCGGCGGATGCAGAGCGCGATATTCGCGGCTTTGCCATCAAGTTTTATACCGAGGAGGGCAACTGGGACCTGGTCGGCAATAACACCCCGGTATTTTTTCTGCGCGATCCGCATAAATTTCCGGATCTCAATCGCGCCGTAAAACGCGATCCGAAAACGAATTTACGTTCAGCCACCAATAACTGGGACTTTTGGACATCGTTGCCTGAAGCGCTGCACCAAATCACGATTACCATGAGCGAACGCGGCATCCCCTACTCGTACCGTCACATGCACGGATTCGGCAGCCATACCTTCAGCATGATCAATGCCGGGAATAAGCGTGTGTGGGTTAAATTTCATCTACACACGCAACAAGGCATTAAGAACCTGACCGATCAGGAGGCTGAGGCCATCGTTGGAAAATGCCGTGAAAGCCATCAACGAGATCTTTTCGACAGTATCGCCAAAGGTGATTTTCCACGCTGGACGATGTCCATTCAGGTCATGACTGAAGAACAGGCGAAAAAGATGCCTTATAATCCTTTTGATCTGACAAAAGTCTGGTATCAGAAGGAATTTCCCTTGATCCCGGTAGGCGTGATGGAATTAAACCGCAATCCGGAAAATTATTTTCAGGATGTGGAGCAGGCGGCGTTCAATCCGGCAGCCGTGGTGCCCGGCATCGGCTTTTCTCCCGATAAAATGCTGCAGGGGCGTCTCTTTTCCTACGGCGACGCGCAACGCTATCGACTGGGAGTCAATCACCACCAAATTCCGGTCAACCGTCCCAAAAATGCGCCCGCGAATCCTTCCCATCGCGACGGCCAGATGCGGGTTGACGGCAATGCCGGTGCGACCATCGGCTACGAACCCAACAGCTTTGGCGAATGGCAGGAGCAGCCGGAATTCAAAGAGCCGCCGTTGGAACTCTCCGGCGCGGCCGATCAATGGAATTTTCGCGAAGACGATTCTGATTATTATACCCAGCCGGGCAAGTTGTTTCGTCTGATGACCAAGGCGCAGCAGCAGGTGCTGTTCGAAAACACAGCCCGCGGCATGGGTGATGCACCCGAATTCATCAAGATTCGTCATATCAACAACTGTTTAAAAGCCGATCCCGCCTATGGCGAAGGTGTTGCCAAAGCGCTTGGTATTGCGATGAGCAAAGTGAAATAGCCTCTTTGGGCAATTCCTCCTCGGGAGTGTTTGGAATAGTCTCCCCGGAAGCTCGTCTGGCTTCCGGGGAGGCGCCTTATAAATTTTATCTCTTTCCCATGAACCCATACAACACCACCGCTGTCGCTGCAACAGCCGCATAGGGTAGTAGTTTGTGCATCCAAAGAAAACAAGCGGGCATCGGCTTGTCAAGACTCGTCAGTCCGCCGGAGACAATGGTGATGATCAACAAAAGTACGGTGACGATGATGATCATGGATTCACCTGTCATCAGCGCCGACGAATGATGCAGCCGACGAATAATCAAAATGAGATACACGACTGCGGCCACCGCAGCCAATTTATGCAGTGTAAAGAGCGCCATTGGATATGGTTTCCCATAACGGCTCAAAAAGAAACCGCAGATGAATATGATGACATAAAATGCCCCGATCAATCCTGCATTGAAGACATCACTGCTCATACAGATATCCCTATATCACCTCTTCCTAGACGACGGATGTTCCATATTCATGTACACCCCGCCGAGTTCAAGTTCATCAAGCATTTGATCGAGCCGCTTCGCCTGAGTTTCCAGTCTTTTGGCCCGAGTAATCCAGCCGATATAGTCGTTCTGCTGATAATCCGGACGCACCTGATACTCGTGCAGCAATCCCCTCTCTTCCAGCGCCCGTTTGATGAAATCCGGCATCGGATATCGAGGACGTTTCGTACGAGCATTCTCTTCGGTCATTCGCCTCCTCCTTTGAATCAGCCAAATGTTAGGCGATTCATTATAATATATCTCATCCTTGATTGCAAGTTTTTTCAAGGGTGAAAAATAGCATTGAGAGAAAATCAGTCAGGGGATCATTGTATATTTCAGATCAACATCCTATATTCATTCAAGGAAGCGCATGCCACCTTGCTGACAGCCGAGCAGATTCGCAGAATGGAGATGTTTGTAGATGACGGTAATGCGCTGCTGGTCAGCGGCTTGACCGGATATTACGATGAAGGCGAAACAGCTCAGCCGCTTGCCCGTTTCCCCCTGGCCGGGCTACTGGGTGCAAAAATGAAAGAGATCCGCGTTGCCGGATTTGACCGCACCGATGTATCCGTTGACTCATATACCCTGCCCGCTCACATGTGGAATACCACGATTGTCACTGACCAGGCTCAAGTGATTGGTGAAAAGAATCATGAAATTCTCGCTGTTCATCATTATCGCGGCGGTGGTGTGTGGTGGATTCCTTCGCCCATCGGCATTGGGGCGTGGTTATATGACTCGAAGCCATTGTCGAGTTATTTACAAACATTGGTGAGTAATTTTGTGAATCACCTGCCGATGTTTACATCCCCTCTGGAAAATGTAACCGCCCGCTGGTTGGTGTCAGATTCCACCCGTTGGGGTATTTTCTGTAATCGCAATGAAAAGGCTGTAACGATTCAATTTCTCTCACAACTTCAGCCTGCTACCCGCATCGTATATGGTCATGGGCTAAATGAAGGAATTCATTCAACTGTCCTCATCGTGCCGCCGCAGCAGACTGTTGTGGTCGAATATGACAGGCGAGAGTGATCGATCTCGGTTCTCTTCTGTCGCTGCGGTCCGTTTATCTCACCATTGATGATAAAAATCTTTGAGCATTGGATAGATTAGCTGGTAACGTTTGAATCGTTCCTCATAGAGGGAAGCATTCTGTTGATTTGGAGCGAATGATTTCTCTAATTGAAGCACATTGTCAACTGCTGACGCTGTATCCGCATAAACACCATGCCCCACACCCGCCAATATCGCAGCCCCCAGGCAGGCCGCCTCGGTGTGGCGTGGTTTGCTGATGGGGAGGCGACAGATATCGGCTTTGAGCTGCAACCAGAGATCACTTTTTGCCCCGCCGCCGACAGCGTGAAGCAGCTCCACAGCAATTCCCACTGAGCGCAATCGCTCAATGTTCATCCTCAGTTCAAATGTCAATCCCTCCAAAATCGCCTTGGCCACCTGAGCTTTGGTGGCGGCGAAGGTCAAGCCGAGAATCGCACCGCGTGATTTTGTGTCCAGGATGGGAGTGCCGCTGCCGCTGAAATGAGGCAAAACAAAAAGATCGGTCGGCGAATCGCCGGCATCCCGCAGCAGGATATCATAAGCGTCTCCCTTTCCCGCATGTGACTGCTGCAGTTCGAAAGATGCAAATTGATCGCGATACCAACGCAGCGACAAACCGCCGCTATGGTTGAGCGTCATCGCCAGATATCGATTCGGGATCACATGACGATAGACAGAGATGCCGCCGGCGGCTAAATCAGCATGCACAATCGGCCGCTCCAGCACGACTTCGATCACCTCGGCAGTTCCAGTTGAAACCATCGCTTTCCCCGGAGAATAAATCGCGGCGCCCAGGGCAGCACAGGCTTGGTCATGGCCGCCGGCATATACCATGAGACCGCGAGGGATTCCCCATTGATCGGCGGTCTGCGGCAGTATGACGCCGACGGCGCCGTGAGCCGGCGCTATTGTTGCCAATCGACTGGCCTCAATTCCGCATCGTTCCAGAACATCCTCCATCCATTCACCACCATGAAGATCAACCATCTGCGTTCGTGAAGCCAGACACGGACTGATGAAAGCGCGGCCGCAGAGCCGGCGAATGAAAAAATCCTCATAGAGCAAAAACTGATCAGCGGATTTCCATACCTCGGCGCGGTGGGTCTTGAACCAAAGCAGCTTTGGCAGAGTGTTCACGGTATGCATCGGCATACCGGTGCGGCGATATAGGTTTTCGGCGCCGAACTGTTCATCGAGCCATCGATTTTCTGCGATCGTGCGCGTGTCCATACCGAGGATGACCGGCGCCATCGATTTGCCGGCGGTATCGACCGGCATCACCGCTTCACCTTGGCAGGACAATGACAGTGCCACCGGCCTGAGGCCGCCCGCATGATTCAGCGCTTCGCGTAAAGCGGACATGGCCGAGGAAAAGACCAACTCCGCATCCTGTTCAGCCCAGCCATAGTGGGGCGTTTGTATGGGATATTCGCGCGCTGCCTGTCCCGCAATTCTCCCGTCTATATGAAAGATAATCGCCTTGCACCCTGTGGTTCCGATATCTAATCCGATTAAAGACATAAGGACTCCCAAAAATCACTCTATTCTTTACACGTCTTTGTTCATTCTGTTTTCATCAATTTTTCAGGCAGAACCTATTGCGACAGCGCAAAATTCGTCAATATCCGCAAAGTCCCGGAGACACGAAGAAGATTTGATTTTCATCCTTTGCGGCGTGAGTCATTTGACCCAGTCAAAATAAACCGCCGTCCCCCGTTTGCCGGGTTTGAAACGGAATCTGAAAACATCTCCGGCGCGCGGCGTCCATACCGGAGACCAGTTGCTGCATTCACCGGTTCTGCAGATCATTCGATCGCGATGAAATATCTCCAAATAAAAGCATAACAGATCGCCCGATTGACCGGAGATATCGACCGTTGCTGTTTTCGGAAAATATTCCCGCGTCCATTGCAGCACCTGGCCATTCGACAGCAGGCTCTGCCATTCAAACAATCCGGAAATCAATGCTCCTTTGAGCTGATCAATCACCTGCGGCGTCACCACATCGTCGACATAATCGTTCGCATGTACGAGCGCGTACTCCAGCACCGCGCGATGCGGCAGTACAGCCTCCGCTGAGAATGACAGATTTTGCAGCGTGTACAAGTCCTCGTCAAACAACAATTGTCCAAAGAATTCCTGCACCAGCAGATCAATTTTTTCCGGCGGCGTGAACTGCCTGATGTCCTGCTCGATAACCTGAACGTTTGCATAAGGTGACAAATTGCGGCGGGCGATCATTGCTAAATGGGGATTCATTTCAACAGCATATACGCGTTTCGCCCCTAATTGAGCACATTTTGCAGCGATTAGACCAAAGCCGCATCCGGCTTCAACACAAACCGCGCCTTTGATGTGTTCTCGTTCGGCCTCCAGCATATCCAGATAAGCAGCGGTACGCTGTTCATCATCATATATGCTCACAAACGCCAAAAGATCATCGATGCGCGCAAATTGTTCATCCGGCAGTTCATTCATGATATCCATTTTATATCCCGACAATTTTTTAACACTCGGCAACGTATGCGGCGATAATGAAAAACGCTCCAGCCGATGAGCATTATCCCCATGAATATCAACCCGGCGCCGAGGAATTTAAGGGGTACTGAATCTCCATAAAGTTTCATCAACGTCAATGCCGATGCCAATAACAACAAGGATGTTCGAATATAGGCGAGCAGGGTCCGTTCATTTGCCAGGAGAGTACGTTCAATGGCCAATTGATCTCTGATCAGCACATCGGATTTCGGCTCGGAATTCATCGTTTCTCCTCTGACAAATTGAGCGGCGGTTGATCAATACTAATAGCGATTGTCGTCATGTATTGCGAAGACCTCCGATGCAGACGAAGGATTTCGGCGGAAATGGACTCATTTTACCGAGACCAGGCGAATCTGATCTCGCTGCCCTTCAGCATTCAAACAGAGCAGAAAGATTCCGGCAGGCAAGGATGAGGCATCGTACGAGAAGGTATATAGACCTGGATTGCACACATTATTTACCAGGGTTTCAATCAACTGTCCTCTCACATTCATCACATATAGCTGTACCCTACCCTGCTTTTGCACTTGATAGGATAGGATGGCGACAGCGTTAAAGGGATTGGGATGAGCAGAGAGAAGATGCATTGAAGCGGGCAAATCATCCGTCTTATCGTCCACCGATACATTTTTCTGATAAACGCGGATATAATCGACGATCATTTGCTGCGGGAATTGAGTGGTGCCATCCGGATATCCCGGCCAGTTTCCGCCGACTGCGACATTGAGGAGCATATGGAAGTCCTGATCAAAAGGCGCCGGAAACGGACCACCGGATGACCACCAATTGCTGTCCTGATGATAGAGCAGACCATCCACATACCATCGTGTCTGGCCGTATTCCCACTCGAAAACAAACAGGTGAAAATCATCAGCAAAGGTGCCGTTTCTCAGGGTGTAGGACTTGCCCTTGCTGACATTATTCGGCCACTTGCCGCCGTAATGCAGGGTGCCGTAAATCGTTTTCGGTTCGTGACCGAGATATTCGACCATATCGATTTCGCCGCTGGCAGCCCAGCCCCCGTACTTTTCCTTCGTCGGCATCAGCCACAACGCCGGCCAGATTC
>RPQV01000143.1 GCA_003818595.1 Calditrichota bacterium | reverse complement strand
GATGGCAACGCTCTCGGTCTATAATATGGCCGGACAAAAAGTGGCGACGCTGTCGGATGGTCTGCATCAGGCAGGAACGTTCAAAGTGTCTTGGAACGGACTGGATGATCTGGGTTGTCCGGTAAACAGCGGTCTTTATATTTACAGATTGGAAACCGAAAATTTGAGCCGCACGAAAAAGATGATCATTGTGCGATAAATTGTAGAGCAGAATAATACAGCAGCAGTGATTTTCTCGGGTTTGAATGGAGCGATGATGAAAAAAAAACTATTGTTTTCAGTGCTTTATCTTTCGATCATATATGATGCCGGCGCTCAGAGTGTTTCTCTTCAAAGACTTTGGTATAACCATCCTGCCGGACAGTGGGTTGAAGCCTTGCCGATTGGAAATGGCCGAATGGGCGCCATGGTGTACGGAGATCCCTCCAAGGAAATAATTCAACTCAATGAGAATACCGTTTGGGCCGGCCGGCCAAATCGTAATGATAATCCTGAAGCCAAAGAAGCATTGCCTAAGGTTCGAGCATTAATTTTCGACGGCAAATACAAACAAGCTCAGGATTTGGTCAATCAGAAATTCATCAGCAAAACTTCCAACGGAATGCCCTATCAGATAGTTGGAAATCTTGTGCTCTTTTTCCCGGGGCATGAGAATTATTCCGATTACTATCGTGAGCTTGATATTGATAAAGCCGTGGCAACAACTTGTTACAGCTTGAATGGCGTCAATTATCAAACGAGGGTGTTCGCCTCATTTCCAGACCAGGTTATTATCGTCCGAATATCTGCTGATGTTCCCGGTTCTGTCACTTTTTCCGCCACCATGGACAGACCTGCAAGAGTTCATGTCTCGACCAATGGGAATGACGAACTCATTTTATCAGGGACAACAAGCGATTTTGAATCAGTAAAAGGCGATGTCCAATTTGAGGCCATAGTCAAGATATTGACTGACGGTGGGGCAGTATCTGCGAATGACACATCATTGAATGTAACCAATGGCGATGTTGCAACGATCTATATTTCTATTTCCACAAATTTTAAAAATTATGAGAATATCAGTGCCAATGCCAATGAAAGAGCGATTGACTACCTTCAAAGAGCTGTGCAGAAAAATTATGATCAAGTCGTAAAAGATCATATAGACGACTATCAACATTATTTTAATCGAGTCAGTATTGATCTGGGAGTGACCGAATCCGCCAAAAATCCAACCAATGTTCGCATTGATCAATTTGCGAAAAGTAATGATCCGCAATTGGTCGCATTATGTTATCAATTCGGGCGATACTTGTTGATTTCGTCCTCCCGACCAGGAGGACAGCCTGCCAATCTTCAGGGGATTTGGAATGATCAGCTTACTCCACCTTGGGATAGTAAATATACCGTGAATATTAACACGGAAATGAATTACTGGCCGTCAGAACCCACGAACCTCAGCGAAATGAACGAGCCGCTGATTCAGATGATACATGAACTTTCCCGAACCGGGGAACAGACAGCAAGAGACATGTATGGCGCAGAAGGGTGGGTGCTTCATCACAATACGGATATCTGGCGAATTAACGGACCCATTGATGGATCGTTTTGGGGAATGTGGCCGATGGGTGGAGCATGGCTTTGTCAGCATCTATGGGAAAAATATGAATTCAACGGTGATCGAGAATATCTTGATTCGATTTATCCGGTCATGAAAAGTGCAATCAAATTTTATCAAAGTTTTTTAGTGGAAGAACCGTTGCACAAATGGCTGGTTGTTTGCCCGTCAGTGTCTCCGGAAAATGCGCCATCAAGCCATTCAGAATCTTCGATTGCGGCCGGCACAACTATGGATAACCAGTTACTGTTTGATCTGTACACAAAAACGATAACATCGGCAGAAATTTGTAAGACGGATAAAGATTTCATAAAGGAAATGAAAAAAACATTAAAACGACTGCCTCCAATGCAGATTGGACAATGGGGCCAATTGCAGGAATGGATGCAGGATTGGGACAGCCAGAGCGACAAGCACCGCCACGTCTCACATTTGTATGGCCTTTTCCCTTCCGGTCAGATATCACCTTATCGAACACCGGAATTATTTTCTGCTGCAAAAACATCATTAATCGCCCGAGGCGATGAATCAACCGGCTGGTCGATGGGATGGAAAATAAATTTATGGGCTCGACTCCTTGACGGTGATCATGCGTTAAAATTAATTACTGACCAACTGACACCTGCAATTCAATCTGATGGAAAACAAAAAGGAGGTACATATCCCAATCTTTTTGATGCCCATCCCCCGTTCCAAATTGATGGTAATTTTGGTTTTACTGCCGGTGTCGCAGAAATGCTCATTCAAAGTCACGATGGTTCGATTTTTGTGCTTCCCGCTTTGCCGGCGGATTGGAAGAAAGGAAGCATCAAAGGCCTTTGCGCACGCGGCGGATTTGAAATTGAAAACATGGAATGGGAAAACGGAAGCCTATCCAAGTTAGTAATCAAGTCAAACCTGGGCGGCAACTGCCGGATTCGTTCATACACCAAATTGAAAGCAGAAGATAAAGTAAGCTTAAAAATAGCGCAAGGCGAAAATCAGAATCCGTTTTACCGGCCTCCTGAGATCAAAAAACCTCTCATCTCCCCTGATGCGGCTCTCATAGATGTCACGTTAAAAAATACCTTTACATATGATCTTGAAACCCAAATAGGGAAAGAATATGTCCTTTCCCCAAGTCCGTATGAAATCAGATAGCGAATTTCTGTATCAATCATTAAAAGGAATCTCTTATGCGAAACTTGAAATCTTGTCTGCTATTGTTCATCTTTCTCACTTGTATCACAAATTATTTATTCGCTCAAAATCCTTTTATTCTGGATCAGTTTACCGCTGATCCCTCAGCGCGGGTTTTTGAAGGCAGAGTATATGTCTATCCTTCTCACGATATTCTGAGCGGCGAAGGGCGAGGCCGCGCCGGCTGGTTTTGCATGGAAGACTATCATGTTTTCTCATCTCCCAACCTCGTCGACTGGACTGACCATGGCGTCATCGTGAGTCAGAATCAAGTGAATTGGGTGGATTCGACATCCTATAGTCTGTGGGCGCCGGATTGTATTGATCGAAACGGAAAATACTATTTTTATTTCCCGGCAGGTATAAAAGATAAAACCCATGGAAGAGGATTTGGAATTGGCGTCGCTGTGTCAGATAAACCTTATGGGCCGTTCATCCCCGAGGCTGAGCCGATCAAAAATGTACATGGTATTGATCCGAATCTGTTCATTGATCAAGATGGACAGGCCTACTTGTACTGGTCGATGGGTAACATCTATGTGGCGAAACTGCAAGAAAACATGCTGGAACTTGCCTCAGAACCACAGGTGATTGAAGGTCTGCCCGGCGAAGGACTTAAAGAAGGTCCCTATTTATTCGAGCGTCAAGGCATCTATTATCTGACGTATCCCCATGTGCAGAATAAAATTGAACGGCTCGAGTACGCAATCGGAGACAATCCGATGGGGCCTTTTAAGGTGGCCGGTGTAATCATGGATGAATCTCCCACCGGATGTTGGACCAATCACCAATCTATCATTAATTTTAATAATCAATGGTACCTTTTCTATCATCATAATGATTTATCTCCTCATTTTGATAAAAACAGATCCATAAGAGTTGATAGTTTGTTCTTCAACCAGGATGGTACAATCAAAAAGGTCATCCCCACTTTGCGGGGCGTCGGATTGACGGAAGCTTCGCAGGAAATTCAGCTTGACAGATACAGTCTTAAAAGCGATGAGGGCGCGTCGGTTGCTTTCCTCGATTCCCTCAAAACTTTTGCCGGTTGGAAGACCGTACTTGAGGGCGCCAATGCGTGGATACAATATAACAGCGTCAATTGGGGAAGCCATAAATTAAAATCTCTTCAAATGAGAGCCCTGTCAAAAACCGGGGGCACGTTGCAGATCAGATTGAATAAAAGTGATGGGCCCCTACTGGCTCGGGTAGACATTCCCAAAGGTGATGAATGGAGTATTGTCGATTCGCGAGTAAAGAACTATAAATCGGGAATTCATAACCTGGTTGTACTTTTACAGGATAATCAGCGCGTCGAAATTGACTGGATAAGTTTCAAATGAACAGTTAATAGTAAAAAGTTGAGAGTTTTCAACTCCCGTCATCGTGACTAAAATTGCCCAGTGGAACTATCATCAGAACTTGGCAAAATGATAGAAATTTGACAGCCATCAGTAGGAGTCTGTATGAAAAAGAAATTGTTTTTTATTTTCAGCTTTTCATTCGCAATGAGCTTGTGTGCACAGACAATGCCCTATCAGAATCCAAATTTAAGTTCAGAAGAGCGAGCGAAAGATTTGATTCCACGGTTGACGCTCGAAGAAAAAGCTGCTTTAATGTGTGATATATCAGAAGCCATTCCGCGTCTTGGAATAAAAAAATTCAATTGGTGGAGCGAAGCCTTGCACGGTTTGGCCAATAATGATAGTGTCACGGTTTTTCCGCAACCGATCGGCATGGCAGCCTCGTTTGATGATGAATTGGTCTACAAAATTTTCGATGCCGTCTCTGACGAAGTGCGGGCCAAATACAACCAATCACAAAAGAGAGGTTTGGAAAACCGTCGTTTTTTGAGCCTTTCTGTCTGGACTCCCAATATCAATATTTTTCGGGATCCGCGCTGGGGTAGGGGACAGGAAACGTATGGAGAGGATCCGTATTTAATGTCACGAATGGGTGGTTCTGTGGTAAAAGGACTGCAGGGGCCATCTGATTCAAGGTATAAAAAGCTTTTGGCCTGCGCCAAGCACTTTGCCGTTCATTCAGGTCCTGAGTGGAGCCGCCATACCCTCAATGTTAATAATGTCGATCCCCGCGATTTGTGGGAAACCTATCTTCCCGCGTTCAAATCTTTGGTTCAGGAAGCCGATGTCCGCGAAGTGATGTGCGCATATCAGCGTTTGGATGATGAACCCTGCTGCGGCAGCACGCGATTGCTGCAAAACATCTTGCGAGAGGAATGGGGTTTCAAGTACCTTGTCGTTTCCGACTGCGGGGCAATATCTGATTTTTACAACAGTCATAAGGTTTCCTCAGACGCGACACATGCCGCTGCCAAGGGTGTCCTGGCAGGGACTGATGTCGAATGCGCGAGTCCTGCCTATAAACTATTGCCCAAAGCAGTGGAAAAAGGCTTGATCAGTGAAGAAGAAATAGATCAAAGTTTAATGCGGATTTTAATTGGACGCTTCGATTTAGGAGAAATGGACGACAATGCTTTGGTGCCCTGGACAAAAATCCCAATTTCAGTGGTCAATTGCGAGGAGCACAAAAAATTAGCTTTGGACATGGCGCGGGAAACAATGACCCTTCTTCAGAATAAAAATAACATTCTGCCTTTATCCAAGGCCGTTAATAAAATCGCTGTTATTGGTCCCAACGCGAATGAAAAGCGCCTCATGTGGGGAAATTATAATGGAACACCTTTGAATACCATAACCATTTTGGGTGGAATTCAAAACAAACTCACTGACGCAAAAATATTGTATGAGAAGGGATGTGACCTCGTTGAAAAAATGACTCTTGAAACCGTAATCGGTGAATGCTCCATGGATGGTAAAGCGGGAATCAAGGCGACTTATTGGAACAACCGCGAATTTGAAGGAGAGCCTGTTGTCACCGTACAAATGATGAATCCGATACAATTGACCACCGATGGACAGCATGAATTTGCTGCAGGGGTACAGCTGCAGGATTTTTCCGGAAAATACGAAACGATCTACACCCCTTCAGCATCGGGAGAGATCGTATTTAAAGTAGAGCCCAGGGGAAGATTCGAACTCGTCGTCAATTCTGATACACTTTATAAGCCGGCCAGGTTTGGACCGCGCACTCTTCGTATTCCATTAAAGGTAGAAAAGGGCAATGAATATAAAATAGAAGCTGGTTTTCGACAATTGGGTCGTTGGCCTGCCAGCCTTGTTTTGAATTTTGGCTGGGAAGTGCCTGTTCAGTTCGATGAACTTGTCCAAAAACTGAAAGGAATTGAGGTTGTTGTTTTCGCAGGCGGAATTTCTTCGCAACTGGAAGGCGAACAAATGCCGGTTGAGTTGCCCGGTTTCAAGGGAGGCGACCGTACCGATATTGAACTGCCTGAAATTCAACGAAATTGCTTAAAGGCTTTGAAACAAGCGGGGAAGAAAGTCATTTTTGTGAATTGCTCTGGCTCAGCAATGGGGTTGGTACCTGAAACCGAAACCTGCGATGCCATTCTGCAGGCTTGGTACGGAGGTGAATCGGGCGGCCAAGCGGTTGCCGACGTACTTTTTGGCGACTATAATCCATCGGGCAAGCTGCCCATCACTTTCTATAAAAACATACAGCAGTTGGGCGATTTTGAAGATTATTCCATGATGGGCCGCACTTATCGTTTCATGTCTGATCCACTTTTCCCATTTGGTTTTGGCTTGAGTTATACCACTTACTCTATTGGCAAAGCGCGAATCAAACAAACCGGGATTATAAAAGAAGAAGGCGTTGAGCTTACAATACCCGTTTCAAATACCGGCCAACGTGACGGAACGGAAATAGTCCAGGTTTACGTACGTCGGGTAAATGATACTGATGGGCCGTTGAAAACTCTACGGGGTTTTCAGAGAGTCAACGTAGCCGCCGGGAAAACCGGGCAGGCAGTCATTCGCTTGCCATATTCTTCGTTCGAATTTTTCGATCGGGCAAGCGGAAAAATGGCCATCGTCGCCGGAGAGTACGAGGTTTTATATGGAAACAGTTCCGACGCTTCACATTTAAAGATGGAAAAGGTTACAATTCAAAAAGCTGAAGAATAGCAAATTGAAGCATAAACAACACAACGAATCAGGAGCTGCCATGATGAAAAGACTATTCATCGCTGTTCTAATTGCTCTTTCCTTTTCACTATTTGCACAGCCGGCAAAAATCAAAATTGATGTCGACCGGACAATCGGCGAAATTGATCCAAAGATTTATGGTGTGTTCATGGAACCCATCCATTTTAGTGGAAGGAGAATGGGCGCAGCCGACTCGGTTGACTTTAACACGTTGTATGGCAATTTATATGATCCTTCTTCTCCGCTCGCCGACGAGAACGGATTCAGGAAAGATTATATTGATGCGATGAAAGAGCTAAAGATCACCAACATGCGTTGGCCGGGAGGAAATTTCGTTATGGGTTACAACTGGCAGGACGGCATCGGTCCCAAAGAGCAACGGCCTGCTCGCATAAACCTTGCATGGGGAGGAATCGATAATAATCATGTCGGTACCGATGAATGGATCGCACTGAATAAAGCAATCGGGAGTGAAAATGTCCTTTGTGTCAATCTGGGTCTTGCCACTATACAAGATGCGTGTTACTGGGTGGAATACTGCAACTATAAGAAGGGAACAACCTATTCCGATTTGCGCGTCAAGCAGGGACATGAAAAACCGTTCAATGTGAAAATATGGGATCTCGGCAATGAAGTGGACGGATCGCCGTGGGAATTGGGTCATAAGAATGCCGAGGATTATGTCAAGATTGCCAGAGAAGCCGCAAAGGCCATGCGCTCTGTTGACCGCTCGATCAGATTTGTCGCGTCAGGATCGTCATATTATGAAAGCACTGGTCAGTGGATTGAATGGAACCGGAGAGTGCTGGCCGGGCTTGGAGATTTGATAGATTATATTTCCATTCACCGCTATTGGGAACGGTCAGATGATTACTATACATTCATGGGTCAGAGCGCCATGGATTTTGAAGAAAAGATCACAGTACCCGCCGCTGAAATTGAGGCTGCAAAAGTCATGAAGGCCTTGCAGAATCCCATCTATATTTCATTTGATGAATGGGGAGTTTTGGGAAGAGATTTTTTGTCCGTTCTGCCGAT
>RPQV01000142.1 GCA_003818595.1 Calditrichota bacterium | reverse complement strand
TCATCAAGGTTGGACTGGCGCAAAGCCGGATCACACCCCTGATTGAAGACACGTGGGTCGATGTCGACGGCAATGCGCGATTTGAACCGGAAAAAGGCGACTCATTCATTGACCGCAACAGCAATGGTGTTTTCGATGCATTTTGGCTCGCCGGCTTTCATAACAGTCGACCTGCGCAGGGGGTACACGATGATCTGTGGGCGCGCGCGATTGTCTGGGATGACGGCGTCGTGCAGCTCGCCTGCGTCACCGTGGATGCCATTGGGCTGTTTCACGATGGCGTCATCACCCTGCGCGATCTAGTCCGCAAGCAGGTTCCGGAAATCGATCATGTGATCGTCTCCTCCACCCATTGCCATGAGGTGCCGGATCTGATGGGTTTGTGGGGTGAGAGCGAGTATAAAAGCGGAGTCAATCGCGATTATTTACGCTATGTCCAGCAACAGGCGGCTCAGGCCATCGTTGACGCCTTTGGACAGCGACAACCCGCACGGATATCCATTGCTCTAATCGATTCCATTGGTCATGATATCATCATGGATGGTCGTCCGCCTGCATGTTTTGACAGCGTGGTGCGGATGATGCGGTTCACCCAGGCGGAATCCAATGAGCATCTCGGCATACTCTTGAATTTCGGCTGCCATCCGGAGACGATGAGCAGTCGCAATCTGCAGATCACCGCGGATTTTGTGCATTACCTGCTCGAAGGCGTGGAGAACGGCATCATCTATGACGGCGAGGTAAAGCGTGACGGACTCGGCGGCATGGCCCTGTTCGCCCAGGGCGCTGTCGGAGGGTTGATGACGACGCTGGATGCCGAGACGCACGATCCCTGGATGAACAAGACTTTTGCTCAAGATGATTGCTCATTCGATAAAGCGCGCGCACAGGGCTATCGACTCGCCGACAAGGTGCTGGCTGCTGTCGAACAGGGCGATTGGCAGCTGTTGGAAAAGCCTGCCCTGCGCCTGCGCGCCAAGACGTTCCATTTTAAAGCGCAAAATCGAATATTCAAACTCGGCGCCGTCTTTGGGGTGTTTGATCGCGGCATTCCGCAATTAAAAACCATTCGCAGCGAGATCAATCTCTTTTCTATCGGATCGGCGTGGTTTCTCACCATTCCCGGTGAGATAAATCCCGAAATCGTCAACGGCGGCATCGAGACGCCTGCGGGCCGAGACTATGAGATCGATCCCGTGGAGGCGCCGCCATTGCGGCAGTTGATGCGCGGCGATATCCAGTTTGTTCTCGGGCTGGCCAATGACGAGGTGGGCTATATCATGCCCAAGACGCACTGGGACGTCAAGCCGCCATTCACTTACAGTGAAAAAGAAGCCATGTACGGCGAAGTCAATTCGCTTGGGCCTGACGCGGGGCCGGTGCTGTATGGGGAGGTAAAAAAACTCATCGAGGAATTCTGAGAGCAAAATTTGTAGAGGATGATTTGAGAATCACGCAGAGATGGCCAAGATTTTTCTCGCACGGAGGCACAAAGACACGGAGAATAAAATAATGATTATTTTTTTCTCTCTGTGTCTCCGTGTCTCCGTGCGAGGGAGTATTTTGCGAACTGAGAATCAATGCGTAAAGTTCTCAGCACCCTTCTTTTTTCTTTTTAGTCTGGATCTTGGGATTGACGGCGCCGGAGGGGAGTGCGGGCGTCGGCAGGGACGGCTTGGGTTGAAGGGCAGCCGGCTCCGAACCGGTTTGCGGCGCGCCGCCGAAGAATTTGCTCACCTCGGCAATTTTCTGGAATGCGTTGAGCTGTTCCGGCGTGGCATTCTCCGGAATCTGAGGAAATAATATCTTTTCCTGCCACTCTGCTAAACCGCCGAAAAGCATATAGACCGACTTGAAGCCTTGAGCTTTCAGCAGAAACCACGCCTGGGCGGAATGAATGCCGCCTTCAGAGTAGAGAATGATCTTTTCATTGCGCTGCAGATCAGACGTCAACAGATTCGGCAGCTGAATACACTCGGATGTGGGGATATGGTATGCAGCAAATTCCGGTTCGGTGCGCAGGTCGATCAGCCGATAATCCGCACGGTTTTGAATGATCCAATCTGCCAGATCCTCAGCGGAGACATGGTCCGCCTGCTTTTCGACGATCAAAGCGAGTTCCTGAGCATCGATCGTCGCCTTGGCGCCGCCATAAGGATTACCGGCAAAGAGCGCCACAACACCCAAAACAAAGAGGAGCGCAGCAAGCTTTTGATTCAGACTCAGCTTGTTGATCCATTGTGTGACTTTCATTTGATCTCTCCCTGATTTTTAGCAGCCATCTTTTTTTCTCCCCATTCAGCGGCGGCAAACGCACCGATGGCCATGGCGCAGACCAAAAAGACCATCAGACCGTAAGGCAAATTGAGGAGCTGCGGCAGAGTCACTTTGCCCATGTCTGTCGTGACATAGAATTTTTCCACCAGCGGAAACAGTTCGCCGAAGAACAAAATGCCCGCGACAAAGCCGAGCAGATAGACCCAGCCGTCATACCGACCGGTGGCTGCAGAAACGCAGGACGTTCCCGGACAATATCCGCCGACGACAAATCCAACGCCGAGGATCAATCCGCCGACGATTTGCGGCAGCAGATAGGTGGGATTGATATAGACCAGAGACAAATCCACATATCCAATGACCGACAGATAATAGAGACCGACCATCGCCGTGACAATAGCGGTGAACATGACTTTCAAGACCGTCATGTCGGTGAAATAAAACTGTGCCGCCAGTTTTCTGCCGCTGCCAAAACCGGCGCGTTCGAGGAAAAAGCCGAAACCGATGCCGATCAGTACGGCGACGACCAGACTGATCTCATCGTTGAAAAGTCCATATTTATACCAGGGTGCGTTCATGTCCATTGTCTCCTTACCAGGTAAGCCATTGCGTAACCTCCGGCAAAAACCGACATCATAAAGGCCCAGCTGCCGAAATTGAGCAGCGCGCCGCCGGTCAAGGCCTGTCCACTGGTGCAGCCGCGCGCAAGTTTAGCGCCGATCGCCATCAATCCGCCGCCGACAAAGGCAAAAAACAGCCGTTTTCGGGTGCTGATACGGGGTCCTTTTTCGACGCTGCGTACTACCCGATGAGCCAGTTTCCCTGAAATGAATCCGCCGATAAAAACGCCGATGACTTCAAACACCAGCCAATCTTTCAGCGGATTGGTGCTGCCGTCGCCGAGATATTCAGCATAAAATGAATTAGAATGAGCATGCGAAGGGGCGATTTTTTCGACCACAAAGGCGACCGCAGAGGAGAACGCCCCCGAAGCGCCCAATCCTCGGCCCATGATGACAAACGCAGCCAACAGCACAAGTCCCAGCCCGATGCCCGACAGATAGGGATTCCAGTACGGTTTCGGTGTAAAGGGATCAGAAGTCTGAGATGAACTCATAAAGATGTCTCCATATCGAACGTCAAATTACCTTATAAAGTGAGCATTTGCATAATGACTGAACTGACCGGCGCTGACGATGATAAAACGCAGAATCAGACCGCCGATAATGACCATAATCGGCGACACCGGGGTATGTATTATTTTGTGATTCACCGCCAGATTCTGAATAAAGAGCGGGACCACGATGCCGAGCAGCACCACGAACACCCAAAAAACCGCGGCATAAGGGCCGTTCAGCAACAACATCGCGGATTGGATTTGAACATTAGTCGAGCTGAGCAGGCCGATGAAAAACAAAGCAAGAACGAGCAGTTCCATGAACAGAAAAAGATTATCAGCACGGGCCAACAATTCTCTTTCGGCGCGCTCTTTGGCGATCATGTGCACCATGGCCGCAGCGGTTGAAAGCCCTGAAACCAGGAAAAGAATGCAGAGAATAGCGCTGTTCCACAACGGCCTGGCGCCCAAGGCGCTGAGTAAAATACCGGTATAGGTGCCGAGGATGATGCCCATCACAATATTGACCATGCCGACGATTTTGGTAATGGCTTTTACACTACGCAGCTTTTGTGACCATGAGTGCAAAATCGGCCAACGGGTTGATATCCAATCAGGCACCTGAAGCAGGAAAATAATAAACAGTGTTGGGTACAGAAGTAAAAGCAGCCAGGCGCCCCATGACATGGGCGACTTGACCGCAAAGGTGGTGTAAAGCCGCCATACATAAAACTTGTGCTCGAGATCTAAAAACAGAGCCAACATGCCGAGGGTGATCAGACCGAGGGCGAGCAGCGGAATCCGGTAACAGACACAGTGATATTCCTTACCCCGTCCTTTCATGAAAAAATAGCCTGACAGAATCATCATACCGGCGACCCAACCGCCGATAAAGAGATAAATCGGAATTTCCCAGCCCCACACATGGACGATCGGATCAATTAATTCATTATGACGGGTGGTGGTCAGTTCAATCATTTTCTTCCTTTGCTGAATGCTTCAATCGAAATACCGTTTCCGGCAGCCATGCAGAGTCTTTATGCGTTGCATTGCTTAAATCAGATAGTAAATTTCCGGCCTTGTTCCGGCTTCCGGGATGAGGGCATGATTTTTTCTCTCCAGCAGCAATTTGCTGACCTGGCTTTCGACATCATCCAAATCACCGAAATACATGCAGTGCGTCGGACAAACGGCGACGCACGCCGGATCCAATCCCTTTTCCACGCGATGGATGCAAAAGGTGCACTTGTCCGCATATCCATCCGGATGAATAAAGCGCGCGTCATACGGGCAGGAGGCGAGACAGGCTTTGCAGCCGATGCACATGTGGTGGTGCACCAGCACCACGCCGCCGAGATCATGAACATGACTCGCTTTTGTGGGACAGCAATACACACATGGGGGATTGTCGCAGTGATTACAGCGCTCACTGCGGATCTCCATCTGCACTGTGGGAAATTTTCCCTTGGCATCGGTGGTAATCCAGTCGCGATTGAACCCTTCGGGAACTTTGTTTTCGGTTTTACAGGCGACGACACAATCCATGCAACCGACGCATTTGACAGTATCAATAACCATTGCAAATCGTGCCATCTTACGCCTCCAACTCTAAAGTCACAAAATTCACATTCATCGCTGTTCCTCCCATAAGAGGATCAACGGTGTATTGGGTAATGAGTTGGGCGTCACTGACCCCTTTTTCATAGGCAAACTTGAGCATCCTTGAATTGTGGCCAAAGCCGTGTATCATATAGACGCAGTCAGTGCGGATTCTTTCGGTCGCCTTGACCTTGATTCTATTGCTGACCACCCCGTCCTGGTTTTTCAAGCGGATATAATCGCCGCTCTTGAGACCGTATCTGCCGGCAACATCCTGATTGATCCAGACTTCATTTTCGTCCATCATGTCCATTAAAATCCGGTTGGATTGCGTGCGACTGAACGAATGTACCGGCGACCGGCCGTACAACAATCGAAAATATCCCGGCGGCGGTTGCGGAGGTTTTGTATACTTGGGCACGGCGTCGAATCCAGCCTGTGCCAGCTGCAGGGAATAAAACTCGATTTTCCCGGAAGGGGTCGGGAAAACGTCCGGAACACCTTCAGAAAAATAGATCGGCTGTTTTTCACCGAGGAGAATCCCCTCTGATTTTAATTGCTCGTAACTCAATCCCGCCTGGTTGATGCGATATGACAAGTACTCCTCGATATCCTTCCACGGAAAATAATGTCCTAAATCAAGTTTTTCGGCAAGCGTCTTGGCGATCCACCAATTGGGTTTCTGGTCATGCGGCGGATCGATCACCGGTTGGCGCAGAGCGGTGAACGGCTCGCGGAACCATTCGACATTCAAATCATCATATCGTTCCAGATAGACCGATTCCGGCAGGACGACATCGGCCCAACCGGCGATTTCTGCAGGAATGACGTCAATAACCACCATTAAATCCAGATTCTGGATGGCCTGAATCGTCTCTTTTTCATTGGGCAGAGCGTGCATCAGGTTGGTGGCATATACCAGCCATCCCTTGATGGGGTAAGGATTGCCGGTCAGCGTCGCTTCGCGAATACCGTTGGTGATGGTCTCATGAGCAAACGGATATTTATTGTCGGGATTATCGACTTTCGGTCGCTCAGAGTGAGGATATTCGGGATACGGATATCCCGGGATATCCATGCTGACCGGATAATAAAATCCGCCTTTGACCCCCCAATTGCCCATCAGGGCGTTAAGAAGGGCGATAGCCCGAGATCTCTGCGCGTCGTCGCCGTACCAGGTGACGTGTCGGCCGGGATGTATCAACGTCGCGGGTTTGTGACGCGCCATCACGCGCGCGGTCTGTCTGATCAGATCGGGTTCAATGCCGGTTTCCGGATAGGCCCACTCGGGGGTAAACGGCAGGATTTCATTGACAAAATGATCAAAACCAAAGCCGTATTTCGTCACATAGTCTTGATTATATAGATTCTCGGTGACGAGGACATTCATCCATGCCAGCAGCAGAGCGAGGTCAGCCCCGGGCTTAATCGGCAGGTAATATTTCGCCTTGGAGGCAGCCACGGAAAACCGCGGATCGACAACAATGATTTCAGCATCTTGTGCGATGGCATCGCCGAATTCCTGAACCTGGGTGTTATGCATGTTTTCACCGAGGTGCGAACCGATCAACACCAGGCACTCCGCATTGCGGATATCCGTTCTTTCGGGCGAACTGACGTCTTCGCCAAAGGTGAGTTTGAATCCGACATCCCGCGGTCCGCGGCATTGGGCAAAGGATGGCGCCGCGATGTTGGCTGAACCGTATGCCTTGAGCATATGTTTGAGGAAATTGCCGCCGATGCCATGGCTGAACAGTGCCATAGCTTCAGGTCCATAATCGGCTTTAATTTTTTTCATTTTATCGGCGATAAAACCGAGCGCTTCGTCCCAGGAGACCGCAACCCATTCTTCTTCTCCGCGAACGGATTTGCGCATCAGGGGGGTTTTCAATCGATCAGGGTCATAATGAGCGCCGATTCCGCCGCTGCCTCGCGGGCAGAGCCGTCCGCGGCTGAGAGGATCCTTGGGATTTCCCTCGACCTTCCACAATTTGCCATCCTGTATGGTGGCGATGGCGCCGCATTTCCAGAAACAAATATCACAGAATGTCGGAACTTGGCGGAGTTCTGTTGCCCTTTTGCTGTCAAAGAGCTTGGCATTGCCTATGGCGGTAGTGGCTGCCAGCGAAGCGCCGCCTATTTTTAAAAATTTTCGTCTTGAAATGAATTCCATTACATCTCCGTCAACAAAATCTGATCATCCGTTGAACATGATCGTTTATTAATTGATAAAAATAGATAAATATTTTTCAATTCACAAGATTAAAAATCAGCTCACCGCCTGCCGCCTCAGGATCTGGTCATAATCCTCTCGGGTGTTCATATTGAAGAACTGCTCTTCTCGATAGAAATCCAGAGCGGAAAGATCAATGATCTCGGCTTTAACTTTTTCGATCAAGGCGTACATCGAACGTCCTTTGCGCGCGGAGGAAGGCGCCGGAGGAGCAGCGAGAATATGCTCGATCGTCGGCAGCAGAGTTTTTCGATAGATGCCCGGGAAAAACTGCAGCTGGTCAGCGGCGCGGGTGATCAGAATCTCCTGTTCGGTTTCGTAAGTCGCAAGACAGGCGATGATCTTCCGACTCATCAGCGGCATATCGCAGGAAATCACCAGAGCGCGTTCGGTTGGTGAATGGCTCAATCCCGCATACAGACCGGCTAATGGTCCCATCGACGGGTGTTCATCGCGCACCAGAGGCAGGTTCAAAAAAGAGTATTCCGCAAAAGAGTTGGTGTTGATCAATATCGGGGAGCAGTCTGTTTTGAGCAGATCCGCCGTGAGTTCAATAACCGTTTTGCCGTTGATGTCGATGAGCGCCTTGTTCGAACCGAAACGCAGATTCTTTCCACCTGCGAGGATGATGCCGGTCAGTTCCTGGTTCATGGCCGACCATCACGAGCATTGGTTAGAATTCTACGCTGCAGTTCAGCCTT
>RPQV01000141.1 GCA_003818595.1 Calditrichota bacterium | reverse complement strand
CCATGAATGTGCGGCCGGGCATCGGATAACCTTTAATGATTTCATAATTCTTGTCCAGCGCATTTTTCAGCCAGAATTTCACCACTGATTTGTTCCACGGCGAAAAAGCGACGGATAAATTCACCAGTGTATAATCAGGCATGCGCTGCAGCCGGGCATCAGCCGCAAACAGATTGGCTATGTGCAGAATATGAGCACGAACATTCACCCGTGCCCACTCGTAGCCCAAAGATGCGGTGAGCTTTTTTTCAGGCGCACCGAGTGTTTGATCGCCCAGATTCAAATCAGACCATGCCACGTCCAGATCGGCCCGGCTGAGCAAAAACCAGCGCAACAAAACTTCATAACCGGTGTGGGTAAAAACACCGGAATTCACAAACTGCGGCTTGCCCTTGGCAAAAACTGTGCGGATCATGTTTTCACCCTCTAATTGGAAAACCGCGATTTCCGCTTCAACTCCATTGGTGATCTGCTGCAGCAGACCGATTTCGTAGCTCCACATTCTCTCCGGCATCAGCTGCTCATTGCGGGGCGGGAAAATATATAATTCTCGAATCGATGGGCTGCGAAAGCCTTTCGCGGCTGAAATGCGGAGTGAAGTTGTTTTAAACGCATTATAGATCAGGCCGACCTTGGGCAGTACTTCAGAACCATAGAGTTCATGCTGCTCCATGCGCAAGCCCGTCGAAAAGATCAGTTTTCTCAACATCAGTTGCTGGAAATGAAAATAAGGTGCATATTCTTGGATATTCTGTTCCGAATAGTTTATCGCTGGCGACTGAGGAACACTATCCTCGGCATCCCCGCCGTAGGATTTATAATCAAATCCAATGGTTGTGATATTGCCATGCCAGAATTTGGCGTTATGATAGAACATAATCCCTGCAGTATGATCGTTCGAGCGCCAGCCGTCGAATATTTCATGCCGACCAAAATTACCATGAATCTTTGCCACGGATTCACCCGCCCTGCCCGTATGACCCAGAGTGAGGTCAGCGCCTGAGCGATGAATATCATACCACTGATCGGCTTTTGCCGCACTGGCAATACCGGGATCGAGAAGGTAGGTATCAGAATAATTGGCATTCAACTCAACAAAAGTCGACGGGCTCAGATCGTATCCCAAGTGTGCGGAAAACGAACTGCCTTTATAGTCCGAATTTTCCCGATGCCCATCGGTTTTTTGATATCCGGCGGTTAAAAAATAATCCAAATCACCCACTTTACCGCCATGATGTCCGTTTACCTGCTGCGAGTTATAATTGCCGGCGCCGAGCGTAATGCCCGTATCAAATCCAGGCTCGTGCACTTTTTTCGAAACCAGGTTGATGACCCCTCCCATGGCATTGGTACCATACAGGAAAGAGGCCGGACCGCGCAGGACCTCGATTCGCTCGAGGCCATTAGTTGAATAAGCATCAGGGAGTGAGTGACCCATTATTCCCATCATATCCGGACGCCCGTCTCGAAGCATCAAAACGCCCGTGACCGGGGAACCGCCGATGCCGCGGATGGTGATCCCGCCGGCAGCTCCGGAGGCGACGCCATAGCCCATCAAAGCCCGCTCAGTGATGAATACACTGGGAACAAAATCTTTCACGATATCTAGTGCCGAGGAGTTGTAGGCACTTTGCAGTTGTTTCTCATTGATAATCGATACTCCGGCTGCGATCTCGCGTTGCACGCCATTGACTTTGCCTGCAGTGACTGTAATCGGTTTAAAACGATATTTCACCGAATCAGCAGGCAGTTCAGCCTTGATCATGCGCGCAAACAGCAGCAGAACCACCAATAATATCATTGATCTCGGGGAAACCATGGAAACCTCCGTTACTTGATTTTTTTACCTGTCGTCGTCATCACCAAACTGCCGTGTTTTACGCCCTTGGTTCCGATCAATTCATTGGCGAGTTCGCGTACTTTTTTCGCGCACCCTTTGACGGCCGATACCTCAAGACTGTTCTCATCATCCAACTGAACGTGCATCGTTGACAGAATTTCTTTCAACGGGCCTTGAGATTGTGCCAGCTTTTTGGTGATGGTGTTCAGTTTTTGATCAACGATGACCGTCAGCGTACCCACTACTTTGTCTTTGGGGTCTTCCCACTCATCCCGAATAAGCATATCTCGAATCAAATCGCGAATGGCTTCGGAACGGTTTGAGTATCCCTTTTTCTCCAAAAGCTGGTCAAATAATTTCAAGAGATCTTCATCGAGGGATACCCCAAAGCGAATAAGACTACCCATAATAGCGACTCCGTGTTACGTTTATTAAAAAGGTAACACGTATCGATCTGAAAAGCAAGTAAAAAGATCACTGCGTTGAGAAAAGTGCTCCGGCAAAGGTCACTGTCGACCGATTCTCATCCATCGGAACGTTTTCATAACAGATGATTTGAGGAGTTGAGGGAGGTAAAAGCTCGATGAGTGTGCGCAAAGCAGGGTATCCGCAAACATTATACTGATTATTCGTCTGCTCGAACAAGAGATCCAAACGTTTGGCATCCCGGGCAAAAAGAGCGTCCAAGATTTGGCGGTCAAATGCCTCGACCTGAGAAAGGAGAAAGGCGTCAGGAATTTGGTTTTGCCCATATTGAGGACCCAGATGGGACAAGTCAACGCCAGCGATTAATATCAACTCGCGTTTTTCCTCGGCAATCGTTGCGCGCAGCGCCGAGACAAACTCCTGAAAGCTTTCTAATTCTTTGTCTGACAACACGTGTAGAAAAGAGCACAATATGGGTACAATTGTAAAGGGGCGATTCAAAAAATGTCGTAAAAACAACGTTTGAAATTCTATACTATGTTCTGACCGATGCGCCAATTCATCGACAAAGTAATCGATGGTACATTTTTGCGCCAGCCGTTTTATAAATGCCTGATCGGCATTGACCACTCCCAAGGGGGTTTCAAAATCCTTATCAGTGAGAGCAAACTGATTCTTCATGCCGCGATGGGCGATCCCCAAGATGAGAAAAAGCGAAGTCGTCGTCCCTTTTAATGCACGATAGACGGATGCGTAGGCTGCACCACCCAATCGAGGATCGATGTGGGGAGAAACGATTGCCATAATTTTCTTTGCCGGCCTTACGGGCGCTGGTGAGGAATGTCGGATTTGTCTTTCATAATTATCAATTTCCCGGATCAGATCGTCGCGATCATCTGCATAGCTCATACCAGCGTATGCCGCAGGTCGAGTCGGCTGTTCATGAAAAATCCTGCTCAACCGGGTCAATTGTTTTTCATAATGCCGGGTTTCCAGCAAATATGATCTATCCAGATTCTTGATGAATTTGACAAACTTTCTTGCACTGGCGCGATCTATATGTTTCTCATATTCTGCAAAAATATCTTCCATCGAATGCCGGCCGTCAAAAAGACGAAGGATAGCCAAATATTCCGACGGAAATAAAAAAACCTTTTCGGCCATTTGAAAAGGATCTTTGAGAATATAATATGATCGATGGGCATGAGAGATCAGTTGAAAATCCAGATCGCTGCGCAGCTTGGGGAATGCCGGCAGTTGCGGAGAAAGTTGCGACAATGAGGCTCTTTTCAACACCGTCGCACTCTCAGTTTTCAGGGAGCGGAGCTGCGTTCAAATTCGATTGCCGCGGCGGAGAATTCAACATATCATCAGCACGAAAAGGGTGCTCCGGCATCTTGATAGGCGGAGCGGAAAGGATCAGCACACTATCGTGTTGTAGGGTGATCAGAGAGTCGGGAGTCACGGCGGGTTGTGCTTTTACAGGGGACTCGACAGTGGATGCATGTCGCGCCAACACCTCCCGGGGATCAAATCCTTCGCGGTAAGGGAGTCGAAAGTGATAACCGGCCGGAATGGGGACGATGTTATCAACTATGCTTTTTCTGAATGCCGGATTATAGGCCGCCAGAGTATCGATTGGCACGCTGAAAATATTGGCTGCCTGGGCGATCTTCAGCGGTTCCAAGAGCTCAATGGTCTGGAAATTGAATGGCGGTGCGACCGCCAAATCTTTGAAATAGAGGAAATGGTTCTGCGAGACATGCAGGGCGGCAAGAAATTCGGAGTAAAAGTTTTTTGAAGCAAAACCGAATGAGCGGCTTTTGTATTGATTGTAGACAAGGCCAAAATCGTCATTTCCAAATTGTTGCATCGCCGATTTCATCCCGTTCAACCCATGGTTATAGGCGGTGATGGCCAACGGCCAAGAACCCAATTCATTATAACTTTTCTGCAACAATTTCGCCGCCGCTACGGTTGCCAAAACAGGATCCAATCGCTCATCAAGGGCATTGTTAATGGTTAAAAACAGCATTCCGGTATGGGGGATGAACTGCCAAATACCCGCTGCACCGGCTTTAGAATAGCTTTTATAATTGAACAGGGATTCCACATGCGGCATGCTGCACAACTCGGTCGGCAGTTGAAACGATTGAAAGATCTCTTTTATATAGGGATAATAAAATCCAGATCTCTGAACGCTTTCGCGAAAACGATCACAAAGGCCGAGCTGTCCACGGATGTTGTCAAATGCCCGCAGGTATTTCCCATCATCCTGAACATCAGCCCACTCGATAAAAACAGCAAACTCGACTTGATTCAATGAATCAAGTGGAATCGGCTTGGACATTTCGTGCAGTCGCATAAGGGCAAGGCGAAACTTTTCTTTCTCCTGTTCGACGAAATCCCATTTTGTATTCAGATCGGTTGAATCACCAGTGAATTCATTCAGATTCAAAACTTCATATACAACCGCCAGGTTTTCTTTATCATGGATGACAACCTGCCGGGAGGAATAGAGTCCATATATTCTCGTCCAAAAATCCACATTGTCCTGAAGTTGCGACGGCAAAGGAAACAGTTTTTCTTCCGCAGATGCCGTCGACAAAATGCCAAGGCATAAAATGGATAACGTCATGCTCTTAACGAGTATTTTTTTCCTATGATTAATTTTCAAAATACACCTTACGAATGTCCGAACGATAGTGATTCAATATAATACTTTAGCAGCACATATTACGCCATAATTTGATTTGCAGCGGAGCGAAGGATTTCATTCCGGCGGCGTCTGCAACACAGAGAACATCTCGGGATTCCGGCACGACTAGGCCATATCGGAGTCGAAGCCGTTCATATCAGGGGGTCTGCATCAATCTCATCCCAATCAGGTTTTTCAGTCTGCAAAAACAAATGCGCCAAATGCGGCTGTTTTTGCAGGATATTCTTCACAATTTCCATGAGACGAGATTTTTCCAACGTGCCGATGTCCAGCAGGACGGCTTCAAGATCCATAAAATCGGCTGCATCGTTCACCCAGGCATACAGCAGGGCGACGGCATGAATGCACATTTGTTTTCCATCTTCACAGGTGCAAAAGCTGGTGATCTCCTTACCATGTATTTCGACCCTGACCTGGCGTGATTCAAAATAATTTCCCACTCGAGCCGACAGCTTGTTGTGAAATACGACCGGGTCGAAAACTTGAGCGGATTCATAATAAGCGAGCCCTTCTCCTGAAACGGTTTCGTCATCAAAATTCGCAACCTCGTCGAACAACAGGTTTGCAAGTTCCACGGCAATCGATGATTTTCTATTGATAGACATTATTTAATCCTATCACTTGGGAGATTGTAATCAGTTTTGAGTCTGTTGAAAAACTGATCATTATTTACCCCAAAACTGTTCCATTTTTTGTTTACGGGCTTTGAGCGATGCAAGTTCTTTTTGTGCCATTATTCCGAATTCACCATCGGGCTCCAAGGCGATCGCCCGTTCAAGTTCGTCGATGGCATTTTGATATTCATCTTTATTCTTTTTATGATATGCCAAGCCGAGACGGTAATGGGGTTCAGCGCGCTGCGGAAAGAGGACAGATGCTCTCCCGAAAGCCTGGATCGCATCCCAAAGTGCGTTGATCGAACCTCGTTGATACAATCTCAATCCTTCAGCAGTGGCGTTTCCATAGGCGGCTTCCTTTTCCTGTGGATTAATGCTCGCCGCGATAAGAAAATGGTCGCGCGCATTTTGAAAATTGCCCTCACTCAACATCTTTTTGCCCAATTGAATCTCTTTCAAAGCCGCAGCTTCAATACTGTCTATTTGGACGATTCGCTGTTCCAACGGACGTCGATTTTCGGCAGCAAGGAGTGCCTGAGAATAAAAAGAACGGGCTTGAATAAAATCTTTCTTTTCAAAATTATAGTCCCCCAATTTTTGAAATGCCAAAGGTCTTTGCCCATCGAGTTGGACCGCTTTTCGATATTGATCAAGAGCGTACGCCGCATTTTCCGGCAAACGTTGATCAGCATCAGCGATGAGCAATTCATAATATTCTTCGCTTGGATATTTCTTCACAGCCGGCACAGCAAAGGCGCGCTCATAGGCAATCAGGGCGCTGTCGACTATTCCTGTTCGATAAAAAGCCCGGGCCAATAAAATCCATGCATCAGCATTTGATGAATCTGCTACAATCCACATTTTACATAACTGAATCGATCGCTGAAAATCATTATCTTGAAATGACTTTTTAGCAAGATAGGAGGGGGTACAACCAGCCAATAAAGCAATGAACAGGATCAGTAAAAGCCGCATGTCAGTATAACATCAATAAATGAGAAAACAAGCCTGTAAATATGAACGTACAAGATATGAATATTATTATTAAAGACAAAGATTTTTCTTTTTCGTCGTCTTTTCTATTCAGCACACCATTCCTCTCGGCGGGGTTGAAGATTCATCAAACAAGTTGATAACCAGACGCCCTCATTTTCAATTCGCTTGAATTTCAAGGCGGATGTTTATTTTGTATATTTTAGAAATAATGCTATATTAAAAATAAACAGGTTAAATAGCTAAAGGTGATTTATGGCTGGGAATCGTCGCTATGTCCTTGCGATCGATCTGGGTGGAACCAAGATATATTCTGCCGTCATTGATCGAAAAGGCAAAATTGTAGGATTAGCGCGCAAAAGAACCAAGGGGGAATTGGGATTCGAAGCTGTTGTCACGCGGCTGCTCGATTGCGCACATGAAGCTCTCCAGGATGCAAAAGTATCACTTACCGACATCAAGGCTGTCGGCATTGGTTCGCCTGGTCCTCTGGACCTGAAAAACGGCGTCATCATTGAAACGCCAAATCTTGGTTGGCAGAATGCTCCGTTAAAAGCAAGGGTTGAAGAAGGCCTGAAAAAATCGGTCAGCATCGACAACGACGGCAATTTGGGCATTCTGGGTGAATATGCGTACGGAGCCGGCGAGGGTGCGCAGCACATGGTTGGTTTATTCATCGGCACAGGAATTGGCGGAGGCGTGATCGTCAACGGCAAAGTGCTGCATGGTTTTAATGAAAATGCTGCAGAGCTTGGTCATATGATTCTCGATCCGGATGGTCCTGTATGCGGGTGTGGTCGAAAGGGCTGTTTAGAAGCTTTTGCCAGTCGTCTGGCGATTGAGAGGGAGATTCGATCTGCGGTTCATCAAGGGACGCAAACGCTGCTTTTTGAAGGCGATGCGGATTTGAACGCAAGGATACGAAGCAAAAAGCTTGCAGCGGCATTCAGTGCCGGTGACAAGGTTGTTCAGGCGGCGGTCATCAAGTCTGCGACGTATGTGGGTTATGGCGTTGCAAATCTGCTGAATATTTTCAATCCTGAAGTAGTTGTCATCGGCGGAGGTGTTATTGAGGCGTTAGGGGAGAATTATATTAAAATCGTTCAAGAGACAGCTGCGCGCAATGTTTTTCCGATTGCGATCAGGAATGTGCGAATCACTGCGGCAAAATTAAAAGATGATTCGACGTTATTGGGGGCGGCGGTACTGGCTTGGAATTCCTTATCTAAGAAGCGGTCAATATCTTTAGTCGTAAAATAAAAAAGGCCTCCATAAAAGGAGGCCTCTATTTTAAAATCCCGGCAACGTCCTACTCTCCCGCACAGTCTCCCATGCAGTACCATCGGCGCTGGAGGGCTTAACTTCCGAGTT
>RPQV01000140.1 GCA_003818595.1 Calditrichota bacterium | reverse complement strand
TGCCTGTCTGCAGCGGTTGTTTAACCATCTGGCGCTGCACCACGCCGACGGCTTTGCGTTCGAGCGGTGCGGTTTTTTTCGTTTTGATCGGACCCTTGCCGTCCAAAGGACGGCCGAGCGGGTCCACTACCCGCCCCAACAGTTCCTCGCCCACCGGCACTTCGATGACCCGCCCCGTTCGTTTAGCCTGATCACCCTCCTTGATCTGAGTGTCTGATCCAAAGAGTACGCATCCAACGCTGTCTTGTTCGAGATTCAAAGCCAAGCCCAGAACATTTCCGGGAAATTCAACCAGTTCCATGGACATGACGTGATCGAGCCCGTAAACGCGGGCGATCCCGTCACCGACCTGAAGCACATAACCAATTTCTTCTACTTTGGCTTCATGGTCAAAACCGGCGATTTTATTCTTTAATACTGCAGTAATTTCATCCGGCCTGATCTGCATAGGGTTGTCCTATTAGAATTCTATACCACTTTACTTAATTCAACATTTTCAACATCGTGAGCCAGTTCGTGTTCAAGTTCCTGCAGCCGTCGTTTCAAGCTGAGATCCAATTTTTTCCCTTTGGCCTCGACGATGATTCCTCCCAAAAGTCCTGGTTCGACCTTTAGGGCAAGAAGAATTTCCGCTCTGAAATGGGATTCCAGAACTTTCAAAATCTGCGCCTGAAAATGATCATCCACGGGGACGGCCGTGTAAACAGTTGCGGGCACAATATTCATTTTGTGATCAAACAGGATATCAAATTCCCTGACGATATTGAGAAAATGGTCCTGACGATTTTTTTGTATCAGTAACTTGATAAAATTGATCAGAATTGCCGGAGTTTTTCCCGTCAACAAATCTTCAAAGAGTGTCTCTCGACTCTCATACCTGACATCGGGAGCATAAAAATAAGCATGCAAAATGCTGTTCTGCGCCAGGATCATGGCAAAATCGTGAAGATCGCTATGAACCTGCGGCAGGATCTGCTTTTCCATCGCGGCACTGAACAATGCCTTTGCGTAACGCCTGGCAATCGGAGCATTCACTAATTGAATTTCTCCATCTTGACGAGAGACTCTTGGATGATTTGCCGATGTTCCTCGGGCGACAATTTTTTGGCGATGAGTTTTTCCGTCGCCGCCATTGATAATTCAACGGCGAGCGCACGAATAGTCTGAAGAGCCGCTTCTTTGCTTTCCTCAATTTGCCGTTGTACTCTTTCCTTGTCGGCTGTGATCGCCGCCTGCGCCTTTTGCAGGATTTCATCGCGAATTGTTTCTGCTGTTTTTCTGCCGGCGAGGATGATTTCCTGCGCCTCGCGCTTTGCCGATTCGATCACGCGCTGCCGTTCTTCATCGCTTTTGCGCGCATTCTGCCTGGCGATTTCAGCGGCCTGAAGTGACTCTTTGATCTTCATCTCCCGATCCTCCAACATCTTTAAAATCGGGTCCCAGGCCATTTTATAGAGGACAAAAGCCAGAAAAACAAAGGTGACAGCGGTCCAGAAGATCGTACCTGTATGGGGCGTCATGAGTTCCATGTTAAACCACGCCTGGTTATTTGATGCTGAGTAAAAAACAGATCGCGGCTGACAACAAGGCGACGCCTTCGATCATGGCCGCAGTGATGATCATGGCGCCACGAATATCTCCGGCTGATTCAGGTTGACGTGCAATGCCATGCATGGCAGCGCTGGCCAGTTTACCGATGCCAAAGGCAGCACCGAGCGTGACTCCCGCTGCCCCAATTCCAGAAGCCAGATAAGCAAGAGCTGTAGATTCCATTATTTCTCCTTCACGTTGAAAATTCGATCGATTAGTGTGCTTCTGCCAAGGATATACCGATAAAAACCGCTGACAAGGTGGTAAATACATACGCCTGAATAAAGGAGATCAGCACCTCCAGCAGGCTGCTAAAAATGATGAGTGCCAAGGGCAGCGGTGATATAATCCAACTTTTAAAGATAAATATAAGGCTCATAATAGCCAGAATAGTGATGTGGCCGCCCATCATATTGGCAAATAGACGAATAGCCAAAGAAATATGTTTGGCAAACAAACTCATAATTTCCACGGGCAACAAAATGGGAATCACAAATATGGGCAAGTCTGACGGAATGAGATGTTTGTAGAATTTGACCAGGCCAAATTTGCGAATGCCTGCGTACTGACCGACGATCAGAGTGCAGACCGCCAGGGTGATGGTTACTGCAATGTTGCCGGTGGCAGCGGCGCCGAACGGAACCAATCCCAAAAGATTGGCGACGAGGATAAAGTAAAAAGCGGTCATGAGATAGCCGGAGTATGCTTTCGCTTCATGACCGAGGTTGGGTACCAACGCCTCTTTGTAGATGTATTCTGTCAACATTTCCAATAAATTGGCAAATCCATGTGGAACCAAAGGCTTTTTGCGGAAAGCGATGCCAAACGCCAAAAGCAGCACAAGACCGGCGACGAAAACCATCAGAACATGATTGTCAATGGATAGATCAACGCCGACAACGATGGGCAGCTTGACAACCCGATGAGCCAGCAAGTGTTCAAGTATAAAATTGGACCCCTCTGCTCCGTGCTCTGCAGCCTGCAGGGCTGTTTCATGTTCCACAGCGTCGATGACCGATTTTTCAACCATGTTATTTTTTCTTTAATTCAGCCACAATAAATCGGATTTCAATCCATTGAAATAGCACATAAAACACTACAAAAGAGATAATAAATCCCGCCACAGGCAAACTTGTCAATTTGTAGATGAAAAACAACATCAGCAAAAAAATGACGAACCTTATCGCCATGCCGCTGAAAACCGATCGATAAAAGCGCCGGCTCTCCCACTTGAACGCCCGTTGCAGGGAAAAGTAGCTCAAAACAATGATCAGAAAGCTGAGCCAAAGACTGATCGATGACACCATCAAAAAATCGAATCGCTTTATGACATGCAAGAACAGTCCCAAGATGATCTGGCTCAACAGCGCGATGATCACTGTCCATCGGACGAATCGATCTCGTAAGATATTCATTGGGGATTGTTTTTTCCTCTGTTCTGCGGGGGAAAAACAGTGCGATAAATATTTAAAAAGCCGGCAGCAGCTCCCATCAACAACCCGATGATAAAGAACAGCGGAAAGGTATGCCATTTTTGATCGCCCAGATAACCCAGTCCAATTCCCATGGCTACGGCAACCGCGAACTGAATACCCAGGTCTAAAAACTGGCCGATGCCGGTATTAAAACGGCTCTCTCGCATGATGTGTGATTGTTCGTACCCTGATTAGACGGTCAGAGGTTTCGCAGCGGATGGCTTGGTTTCAGTATCCTTCATGGAACAACGTCCGTCAAAAATAGCGCCTTCGTCAATGACCAATTTGCTGGTCTTCATATCACCATGAAACTCTGCTTTACTTTCAAGAACAATTTTATCCTTGATTTCCGCGCTGCCGCTGATTTTTCCACCGACGACAAGGTTTTTGGCTTTGACGTTGCCGTCGACCTGGCCTTCTTTGCCGATGATCAAGGTATCAGCGGTGCTTATCTCGCCGACGAATTTTCCATCGACGCGCATTGTATGATCAACTTTGATTTTCCCTTCAATCTCCGATCCTTTTCCAAGTATCGTGCTCAATTCGCTGGTTCTGACTTCACTTTTCATATATCGCCTATTTTACCTTTATGTTAATTAGAGTTGTGAAAATTCCAAAATATACTCTTTGGGATCCAGGGCAATGCCGTCTTTCCAAATTTCGAAATGCAAATGAGGGGCAGAACTCACACCGCTGTTGCCCAACAAACCAATGACTTCTCCCTTTTTCACCATTGACCCCCGCTTCAAGAGCAGTTGCTCGTTGTGACCATAATAGGTATAAAAGCCGTCACCGTGATAAATGATCATCAAATTGCCAAGATCATAGGTCCATCCTGAAAAAATGACAACCCCATCAGCCGAAGCACGCACCGGTTTGCCCAAATCTGCAGCGATGTCAATACCGCGATGTTGCGCCGGGTCGGAATATAAAATATTCTCATAATCCGCACTCATGATGCCGTCCACGGGCAACAGGGTCGGAACGCTGGTATGAAAATCATGCAGAGGATTGGTCGAACTTTTTAAAAAGTTGTGTTTCTCCCGCATCTGTTGTTGGCCGGAATCCTGCCGCCGCTGCGAGCGCGAATCTTCATAGTCAGGCTGATAGGCCAGCGATGCCGTTTCAGGCGGAATGATCAGTTCCGTCGTCGTCCGGTCGCCATTCAGCCCTCCCAGACCCAACGCTTTGCGTATTTTTTCCTGGTGAATCTCCAAATCCTGAAAATCAGTCATCAATTTGTTGATGCGCGAATTGTTTTCTTCCAGCTGCTGGTTGACCAAATGCAGAGTGGCGTTCTTCTGATGCAGGCGATAATACTGCACATAAAAGATCAGTCCTCCGAGCATATGAAGACCGAGAATCACGGCAATGATTTTAAGATAGCCCAGCTGTTTGAGCGTGAGACTGAATGCCCGCGGCTCATCTTTGTCATCCGGGATGATCAATATCCGATAATTGTGCCGATGTTTCGCTTTATTCTCCATAAGCAGTCACCCTGCCGTTGCCTTTATCATTCTCCCAGGATGGTGTGGATCAAACGATCCAAATCATCATGATCATAAAATTCGATCTCAATATTGCCGCCCTTGGGACGCGGTTTGATCACCACTTTGGTGGTGAGTCGCGTCCGCAGCCGGTTTTCCGCATCTTCGATGAATGCCGTTTGAGGTAACGGTATCCGTGGTTTTTCCGGAGGAGGATTGTTCAGTTTCCTCACCGCCTCCTCCACCTGTCGAACTGACAGGCTGTTCTTAACCAGTCTTTTCCACAGATCTATCTGCATTTCCACTTGATCGACTGCCAAAAGCGCGCGTGCATGACCCATGGATATTTCGCCGCTTTGGGCGCTTTCCTGAATCGGGCGAGGCAGTTTCAGCAGCCTCAAAAAGTTGGTCACGGTCGCCCGATCTTTGCCGACCTTTTGCGCCACCTGCTCCTGGGTGAGGTGACACTCTTCGATCAACCGACGATAGCCATTGGCGATATCGATCGGATTCAAATCTTCGCGATGAATGTTTTCAATGATGGACAGCTCCATCATCTCTTCATCACTGTCCACGTCCATAATATATGCGGGAATGGTCTCGATTCCCAAATCCCGAACGCAGCGAAACCGACGTTCACCGGCAATCAATTGATATTCGCCTTGATATCGCCTCACGGTGATTGGCTGGACAACTCCCTTTTCTGCGATTGAACGAGCCAACTCATCGAGCTTTTGAGAATCAAAAACTTCGCGGGGTTGAAAAGGATTGGGTGAAATGCGGTCAACACGTATAAACTGGATATTGCCTTCGTTCTGGCTCTCAGCGGGAACATCAGGCAGTAACGCGGACAGTCCCCTTCCCAGTGCTTTCCTGTTCGTCATGCTTGAGAATTTCCTCTGCCAAAGCCATGTAATGTTCTGTCCCTTTGGAGACAGCGTCGTAAAGAATGATCGGTTTTCCGAAACTGGGCGCCTCACTCAAACGAACATTGCGGGCAATAATCGAGTTAAAAACGCGACCGTCAAAATATTTCTTCACATCAGCAGCAACCTGTCTGGATAAATTGAGGCGAGGATCGTACATGGTCAACAGAACTCCCTCAATTTCCAGCTTGGGATTCAAATGCTTCTGCACCAGACGGATGGTGTTCAACAATTGACCCAATCCTTCCAGGGCATAATATTCACATTGAATAGGCATCAAGACAGAGTTGGATGCGGTGAGTGCATTGATGGTCAATAGACCGAGAGACGGGGGACAATCGACAATGATATATTTGAAGCGATCGGCAATCCGTGCGAGCACACGCGAGAGCTTGTACTCGCGCGAAATAGCTGAAACCAGTTCGACCTCGGCGCCGACTAAATTAATGGAAGAAGGAAGCAGTTTGAGGTATTTCAATTCGGTGTCGAGAAAAATATTCTCTGCTTTTTCCTCGTTGATCAGCGCATCATAGACCGTTTTTTCAAGAGTTCTGGAATCAATTCCCAGGCCGCTGCAGCTGTTGGCCTGTGGATCCATGTCGACCAATAGAGTGGAGTATTCCGCTACCGCCAAACACGCAGCCAAATTCACTGACGTCGTCGTCTTTCCCACCCCGCCTTTTTGATTGGCAACAGCTATAATTTTGCCCATTCCCGGGCGCCTCCATTCACGATTATATCCGTATAATATAATCGTATTCATTTTGAAAATCAATAAAAAGTTTGGCGGTTTCATTCAGCTTGACAATTGATATAAAATCTGCTAATTTTCCATTATTGAATTTGACTTCACGGGGATGTTCTAACATTGAAAGGGTACTCGAATGTCGATCTTGAACAGAATCATTATTTTTTTCATGCCCGTGGTTCCCAAACCCATCGTTAAAATCTTTTCAAAGCGATATGTCGCGGGTGACAGATTGGAGCATGCTGTTGCAACGGTTAAAAACCTGAATCGCCAGGGAATTCTGGCAACCATGGATGTGCTCGGTGAAAGTACAACCCGCGCTGAAGACACGACAGCCTATGTCGAGGAATACTTTAGCGTCCTTCAAACCATCGCTGATGAAAAATTAGACTGCAACATCTCTGTCAAACCCACCCAGCTGGGCTTATTGATTGATGCTGAATTGTGCTATCAAAATATCAAAAAGATTCTTACTGCCGCTTCCCAATTGAATAATTTTGTTCGAATCGACATGGAAAATTCCGACTGCACCAGTGCAACCATCGCGCTGTATGATCGTCTGCGCCAGGAATTTTCCAATGTCGGAATTGTGTTGCAGGCGTATATGCGAAGATCTCTTGATGATCTGAAACAGTTGATGCAGAAAGGCGCCAACTTTCGTCTGTGCAAAGGCATCTATGTTGAACGACGCGAAATTGCCTACAAAGATCCTCAAATCATCAATGATAATTTCGCTCTGTTGATCGAAACAGCGCTCCGGTCGGGCAGTTATGTGGGTATCGCCACCCATGATGAAATTGTGGCCTGGCACGGACTGCGCCTGATCGATCAATTGAAAATCAATCGTGAGCAGGTCGAATTTCAAATGCTCTTAGGCGTCGATGAACAACTGCGCACCATTTTGACAATAGCCGGTCATCGCCTGCGCGTCTACGTGCCCTACGGCAAGCAATGGTATGCATATTGCATGAGACGACTGAAAGAAAATCCCAAAATAGCCATGTACATCATCAAGGCTTTATTCAAACATTAAAGGAAGAGACAGATGAAATATCGTGCGATTCAAGTCATCGGCATTATCTTGATTCTGATAGGGCTGCTGTTTCTGGGCGTTAATGCGCGGCTCTATGCTCTGACCACGATGTGGCCCTCTCTGCTTTTGCTTTTAGGGTTCGGCTGTTTAATCGCTCATTTCATCATTCCCAAATCGCAGGTTCTGTTAATGCCGGCCGCTGTTTTGATCATTTCCAGCATTCCTTTGTTCATCTGCACCTTTTCACTCCAATGGAATCGGTTGACGTATTTATGGCCGCTGTTCGTGCTGTCGGTGGCGATCGGCTTTCTGTTGATGTATTTGCGCGGCAGACGAGAAAAGGATTATCTGATTTCTGCAGCTTATTTGACCGGTTTCAGCATCATCGCCTATCTGATCTTTCATTACCTGCGGAGCGTATTTCCTGTCATTTTCATACTTTTGGGCCTTGTTTTGATTCTGACGAGTCATTTGCTGCTGAAAAAGACAAAATCAAGTTAATACCCTGCTCAATTTGAACGATTAATCTGATAGGTTGCATGATGTCTTTGAACGATCAAGAGCACCTAGAAAAATTGCGCTCGCTCCTGCAGCACCATGCTCACCGTTACTATGTTTTGGATGATCCTGAAATCTCTGATGGTGAATATGATTGGCTGATGCGGGAATTGGAGGCATGGGAACTCAAATATCCAGAGTACATCACCCCGGATTCTCC
>RPQV01000139.1 GCA_003818595.1 Calditrichota bacterium | reverse complement strand
GAAGATGGGCGATCGCGCCGTGTTCATCGATGGGAAAACAGGCGATGCGGGCGGTGAAAAGTTCGCCGATATGACGCACCGATGTCTGCCAAATATCCTCCGCTGATTCGGCATGAATGATGTCTTTGACCAGGCTGTAGAGTGCTGTTGCCTGGCGTTCCCGGAGACGATCAGCCATTTCACGTGTGCGCAGCCGGGCGGTGAAGGTTCCGCCGATCAGGGCAATGATGAAAAACATGATGACCATCAGCAGGTCTGAAAAGGTGTAGATGTGGAAGGTAAATCGCGGTGGGATGAATAAGAAATTCCACAGGAAGGCGCTGAGAGCCGCGGCGACGAGGACGGGACCGCGACCAATATAAAGCGCCAGCAGGAAAATCGCGAACAGCAGGAACATTCCCACTGCGCGATAATCGATGATCGAAGAGGCGATCAGGCATATCCCTGAGACAGAGATGATCGCCGCAAAAGCGATCATATAGGGGAGAATCTTGAGTCCCATTTTTTTCATCTTGGTCAAGGTCCACATTTTAGCTGCTACCCGACGAACATCTCGCCTTCGGCGTAGCGATAATGCTCCGGTTTGGCGGAACAGAGGAAGGCAAATCCGATGGTCAACGCACCGACACGGCCTACGAACATGGTCAGGATGAGGAACAGTTTGCCGTAAAAACTGAGACCGGCGGTGATGCCCATGGACAGACCGGTGTTGCCGAGGGCTGAAACAATTTCGAACAAGATCTGCATAAGAGATGCAGTCTCGGTCTTGGTCAATATCATTAAATCAATCATTAAAACCAATATAAAAAAAAGAAAAATGGCGAACGATTTTTTAACCACTTGATCCGGGATGCGGATATTGAATATGTTGACATGCCGCTTGTCTCTCAATATGGAGCCAAGAGAGACCGCCATAACGCCCAGAGTGGTGGTTTTCATTCCGCCGCCGGTACTGCCCGGCGAGGCGCCGATGAACATCAGGATAATGAGCATCAACAGACTGGTGGTATTCATGGCGCCAATATCGACGGAATTAAAACCGTCGGTGGTCGAAGCCGATATGGCTTGAAAAGTTGAAATCAAAATCCGTTCGCCGGGTGAAATGGCTGAATGCCATTCTTCTGTGGTCAGGATCACGGTGGTTCCAAGGGCAATGATCATCAGCGTAACGATCATTGCCATTTTGCTGTGTCCGGACAGCTTTCGCGGATAGCGGTGGTGAATGATATGTTCGCCCATGAGATAAAGATCCTGCAGCACAAAAAAGCTGATTCCGCCGGCGAGAGAGATCACGTTGATCACCAAGTTGAGTGAAAGATCGGCTTTATAGGCCATGAGGCTGTTCGGCAGCAGGGCGAATCCGGCGGTGCAGAATGTCGAAACCGAATGAAAGACACCGAAATAGAGGGCTTTCAGAAATGAAAATTCGTGCAGCCAGTGAATGGTCAGGAAAACAGCGCCGACGGTTTCGAAGATGAGGGTGTAGAGTACAACCCGTTTGAAGAAGCGTTTAAAATCGCTGAGGGTGGTTCCGGCAAGAGATTCCACGGCCGTCATGGTGCCGGCCAATGACATTTTCTGCTTCATGAGATAAAAAATAAAGGCAAAAATGGACATATAACCGATGCCGCCGATTTGAAAATCGATGAAAAGGGTGATCTGACCCACGATTGAATAGTAGGAACCGATATCCACCATCGATAGACCGCTGGTGCTGATGCCGGATGTGGCGATGAACAGGGCATCTATGAACGGTTGTCTGACGCCGGATGCGGAAGAGACGGGCAGCTGCAGCAGGGCTGCGAAAGCCAGTACCATCATTGCATACCCGAGCGACAATACCTGAAAAGGCGATAATTTTTTGTATAGTTTCATAGCGACTGAACTCAAAAATATTCAGTTTCAATTTAGCGAAAATGATATAATGATGGTGTTAAAAGAGGGGGGAAAGGTATAAAAAAAATATAAAAATGGTGATGATGGGCAAAACTGTTCGTCGTTCATTTGGCTAATGGAATTCGACTGCACCGACAGCGCCAAGTTGCAAAGATCACTATCAAAATTGAGGATAAAAAAATATTCTTGTAAATGATCAAATAAAAGTTAAATTTATAACCAAGGTGATGGAGTTCACCATAACCGCAGAGAAAAAGCTGATAACTCCTGATTTTTGCCATTGAAACAAGAATCAGGAGTTTTTTTTTGTATCTTTATTTGCGGGAAAATTATCTAAACTAGCTGAATGAAGAGTTTGCGTCTGCAATCGTCTGAGCTACAGATATTTTTGTTTGCGGATTATACATAGAAAAATCCCTCAATGAACCATGTTTTCATCAAGTAAAAGGAGTGAACAATCATGACCAAGATCAAGTATGTCTTCGCCCGTGAAATTCTTGACTCGCGGGGTAACCCGACCGTTGAAGTGGATGTGAAACTGGAGGGCGGCGCTTTCGGACGAGCGGCGGTGCCGTCGGGCGCTTCAACTGGGGCGCATGAAGCCGTCGAATTGCGCGATGGCGATCAAAAGCGATATTCCGGCAAGGGTGTGACCAAGGCCGTTCAGAACGTGAACGAGAAAATCGCAGCTGCGGTGGTGAATCTGGACGCCATGGATCAAAGCGTCGTCGACCGTACCATGCTTGAACTGGATGGAACGCCGAATAAATCCAGGCTGGGCGCCAACGCCATCCTAGGTGTCAGTCTGGCTGTTGCCCGCGCTGTTTCTCAGGCGGTTGGTCTGCCGCTTTATCGTTATCTGGGCGGCGTTTCCGCCAATATTCTGCCGGTTCCCATGTTCAATATCCTCAACGGCGGTGTACACGCCAACTGGCAGGGAACCGATTTTCAGGAATATATGATTTGTCCGGTCGGTGCGCCCAATTTTAAAGAAGCGCTGCGTTGGGGAAGCGAAGTCTATCATGCCCTGAAAGCGGTGCTCAAGAGCGGCGGTTATTCCGTCGGCGTCGGCGATGAAGGTGGTTTTGCACCTGCCTTGAAATCCAATGCTCATGCAGTGGAAGTTATTTTGGAAGCGATAAAAAAAGCGGGATATCAGGCCGGCAAAGACATTGCCATTGCCTTGGATCCTGCCTCCAGTTCTTTCTTTGAAGATGGTCTTTACAACTTGCGGTCTGAAAAGCGGAAAATCACTTCGAAGGAAATGGTCGATTTATATGCCGATTGGGTCAGCAGCTATCCGATCGTCGTGATCGAGGATGGGCTGTCAGAGGATGATTGGTCGGGCTGGAAATTGTTGAATCAGAAAATCGGACACAAGGTTGAACTGGTCGGTGATGATCTTTTTGTGACCAATGTGAAGCGGATTGAACAAGGGATCAAAGAGAATGCGGCGAATGCCGTGCTGATAAAACTCAATCAGATCGGTTCACTGAGTGAAACGATTGCTGCCATTGATATGGCCAAGAAAGCCGGATGGGGCGCCATGGTGTCGCATCGCAGCGGTGAGACTGTGGATAGTTTCATTGCTGATTTTACCGTGGCCATGAGCACCGGCCATTTAAAGACTGGCGCACCCTGCCGTGGTGAGCGACTGGAAAAGTACAACCAGCTTTTACGGATCGAAGAGGAATTGAAGGACTCGGCAGTGTATGCCGGGCGCAATGCCTTCGTACGCTAGGAATGGACTCAGTCGCCGAAAGATGTTATTGCTTTATGGTCGACAAGTTCAATTTTTATAAAGATGGAGCCGTCTGATTCACGAATAGACACCGAGGTCGCCAAGGTGCGCAAAAGGCGACCTCGCATGGAGACACAGAGATGTAAAGGGGCGACCTCGTCGTACACCTGGGCACTATGATGCACGTGCATCAATGAATCTGATGGAGGTGTGCGACAAGTTGCAGGACATCTCTCTAAATATATTTCTCCTCGCCAATCTGAATAACTGTCGTTTATCTCAATCATTTATATCTCCGTGTCTTTACACCTCCGCGCGAGCCTCTTTGTGTGAGGTTCTTTGCGGCTCGCTCGCGACAAATTGACCGAACAAAGACATAATCGTGAAAAAAGTGGCTGTGCTGTACGCAATCCCCTGATTTTGTCATACATACACTCAAGCTTTCCTAATTATTTTTCACTGGTATACATAACAGGAACTTTCGTTCTTTGGCATTAAGAACAGTTTGCGCTACAAATTCAAGCTAGAGATATTTGTGGAAATCGCTCATCAGGAAGATCGCGTGAATTTTGGTTGGTTAATGAATTCTCAGGTGCAGCAATTCAAGATTCTCCTCCCTTTTTTCCTTTTTTCGGCATCAGCCTAAAATTTGCAAAGCAAGATGATGGATCGGGTTCATCCCTCATTTCATTATCACGATTTTCAATTGTTCCTAATGGCCAATGACAGGAGGAACACCGCAAGAAAGGGTAGGAGAAAATGAAAAAGATTACGCGTTTTACTCTTTTCAGGATTTGCGCAGCTGTAATGCTGCTGTTGGCGACTGCTCTGATTGGACCTGGCGTGGCGGCGTCGAATGTCGAAAATGGCAACTTTAGCGACGGCAACACCGGTTTCTCGTCTCAGTACGGCTACGTGACCGACGGACCTGGTCAATCTGAGTTGTACCCCGAGGGACTATATGCGGTTCACTACAATCCGAATGATCTCCATAGTGACTTTTATAATATGGGTGATCATACCACCGGTTCCGGTTTGATGATGATCATCAACGGCGATCCCAACATCGGCAAGATCGTGTGGGAGGGAACCACCAACAAAGACTTGGTCGTCGGACAGACCTATAACTTTTCTGCCTGGGTGGCGCAGGTATGTGGCGGCGCCATTGCCTCATTGACTTTCAAGGCCGATGGTGCGACGATCGGCACGCTCTCTCCGCCCTCCAGCGGCTGGGCTCGTGTTTTTGGCACATTCACTGCGGCGCATACTCGGCCGACGTTGCAGATGACAAATTCACAGGGTGCGCAGGCCGGTAATGATTTTGCCATCGATGACATTGACGTGCGCCTGTCAACATCGGTCTCGGTCACCACCGCACCGGATCCATCATCACTGGGGCAGTCGGTTACGTTGACGGCGACGGTATCACCCTCGGCCGCCACGGGCACAATCACCTTCAAAGATGGAGGAACGACGCTGGGTTCCGCGCCGATTATCGGCGGCCAGGCTGAGTTCAGCACCTCCTCGCTTTCCGTGGGTGAGCACACCATCTATGCCGAGTATGGCGGCGACGGCGATCACGATCCCGGTTCCGGCAGCGACCACCATACGGTTTTGAATCTGCCCGAAATCGACGTACAACGTCCTGCCGGAAATACCCTTGCCGACGGCAGCACTGACAACATCGGCGAACATCCTTACGGAACGGTAAATCTGGAGTACACTATCTGCAACCTATTGGGTTCACAGTTGAACATACCTTCTGCCGGTATTACGGCTGCGAATATGATCAACTGCAGCGGATTTTCAGTTGACACCGTGCTGCCGCTGAACATCGATGCCGGCAATTGCGTCACTCTGCACATTTCATTTCATGTGACGGATCATGGTCCCTTTAGTTTTGATATGGATAGTGCCAATAATGACGGCAATGAGAATCCCTATGACATTGCCATCACCGGAACTGGCTTGGCGCCGGAAATCGACGCGCAGCGACCGGCGGGAACCTCTATTCCTGACGGCGGCACGGACAATATCGGCGACAAGCTTGTGGGAGTGACGGTCGTAACCTATACGATCGACAACAGTGCAGGCAATGCAACACTCAACATCACCTCAGTGACCGGTTCAAATTATGTCAACAGCAGCGGTTTGGTCGCGGTCACCCCACTGCCGATCAACGTGGCAGCGGGAGGCGCAACGACGTTGCAGGTGTCATTCGTCTCCGGTGTTCCCGGTACTTTCAGCCTGATCATGCACCTTGCCAATAATGATGTCAATGAAAATCCTTACGACATCACCCTGACCGGCACCGCCTGGCCGCCTCCTGAAGCCATTTTTTATGCTACCCCGACCATGGGTTGTCCGGGCATGCTCATCAGTTTCAGAAACAATTCCAAAGGTATGACAAATGCCTGGTGGTGGGATTTTGGTGATGGAATCACTTCCACTGCGGAGAACCCCACACACAAGTATGTTAGCTCCGGCCAATTTACCGTTTCTTTGATTGCAGCCAATCCGGCAGCCAAGGACACGCTGGTTGTTCATGAATTAATCTGGATTTACGGCTACGGCGCCATTCGCTGGTCGCCGCTGGCGCTGGTGGACAACAGTTTTGCCTTTCCTGAAGAATCATGGGAGATGGCGATTGACGGCGATGTCAGCGGTTGGGTGGGCACGGCCACTGTCGAGGGGAATCCTCCCTTTGTGCTCAACGGAAATCCGCCTTTTGCCGTCTTTGAATTCGAAGACAAGACCACCAAGCCGATAGACGGCGTCAGATTGCTCACGGATACCGGCGTCGGCTTTAAGGAGAGATGGGTTAGGAATTTTCACATCATGGTTTCCACCACCGGTATTGCCGACCAGGATTTCGTCACTGTATTCAGCGGCGCCAAAGTGGAGGGCGGATGGCAGGAATTCACCTTCAATGAGGTTCTCGCCAAGTATATCAAATTTGTCATCGATACCCCCAGCTCCGGATGGCGGCAGGTTGGCGAGTTTCAAGTCTGTCCGGCGCGCAAAGTTGTGGATCCGTTGCGTTCGAGCATGACGGCAACATCACCGCATCTGGCCAATGGCATCGATCAATCGCTCATCACCATTACCTTGAGAGACCACGACGGCAAACTCATCAGCGGCAGACGGGACGAGGATTTCTGTATTTGGGCTGATCCGGAGCCGAATATGTATTTCCCGGTGATCGAAACCGAGGATCCGGGTGTTTATGTCACACAACTCGCTACTCTGGTCGGCGGGGAAAAGCACTTCAAGGCGTCGGTGAATGGCGTTCCTCTGGGAATGGTCCCCATCACCTTCATTCAGCCGGAACTCACCCTGGCAGCATTGGAATTGATCGAAGGTTCTGCCACCTTCCGCGGAGAAGGATGGGATAACGCCGTTGATAATGATATCACGGGCTGGGATGGCACCGTGACCGCCGGCGGCGCTCAATGTTATGCGATATTCAAGTTTGTGGATAACACAATCAAATCAGTGCAAAAACTGGATATGCTGGTTGATACGGGCATCGGCAAGCAGGGACGATGGGTGACGCGTTTTCGTCTGCTGGTGTCCACTACCGGCACGAAAGAAACTGACTTTGTATTGGCCTATGATGGTATTCAAAAGCAAGGCGGCTGGCAGAGTTATCTTTTCCAGGTGGTGAACGCCAAATATCTCAAGCTGATTGTCGAATTCCCGACGACTGGTTGGCGACAACTCGGTGAGATCAAGGTGTTTGCGTCCTCGTCGAATCATTTCACCAGCGAAGATGAACTGGCCAAGCAGGCGGTTGCCGAACAGCCGATTCCCGACACCTTTACTATGAGCAAGAACTATCCCAATCCCTTCAATCCGATCACACGAGTGGATTTTTCGTTGCCTGCTGCGAGCCGGGTTGAGGCAGTGGTCTACAATGCTCTGGGTCAGCAAGTACGAACCTTGGTCGATGCTTCTTTCGATGCCGGGTGGCATTCTGTGACCTGGGATGGTACGGACGATGCGGCACAAAGCCTGCCGAGCGGCACCTACTTTATGCATCTGCGCGCAGATGATCATTCACATATTCTAAAGGTGCTGATGATAAAATAAACAGCACCATAAAATCTCAACGTCGAGGCAGCTCCGACTTTCGGTGCTGCCTTTTTATTATGAAAGGTGCGTACAACTTGGAGGTTTTATGGATATAACCACCCGTATCGCAATCGTGATTATTTTATTCTTATGTTTTTCAGTCAAGGTGGGAGAGGGGAAGATATCCTGGACAGTCGATGAGCAGCTCATTAAACAGGCCGTTGCCAGGGCGCCTTTTTTTAAATACAAAGCCGATCTTTACCTTGGTCGCTT
>RPQV01000138.1 GCA_003818595.1 Calditrichota bacterium | reverse complement strand
TGCCCGAAATGCGGAAATTTGTACATGGTTGTGGAAGATGCGACGGCAGGCGCCGAGAAATGGGTCTGCCCCAAATGTAAATATGAACGGAACGATTATGCAAAGATCGGAGCCGTATGAAGAGAGCTGCGCAACAATTATCGACCTATATTCCCTTATTTATAAGATATTTGGAAGTAGAACGCCGGAGTTCACGCAACACGCGCGAATCCTACGAGAGTGATTTGCGGCAGTTTGAGGCCTGGCTGAATAAGCGTTATCAGGTTGAAGCCTGCGAGATCTCTCATTTCACCCGCAATGGTGTGCGCGGTTTCCTCTCTGTTTTGGTGCAGCAGAAATTGAGCGCCAGGAGCATTGCGCGGAAATTGGCAACTTTGAGGTCCTTCTCCCGCTATCTTTTGCGGGAATCGATTATGGATGTAAATCCAACAGGTAATATTGCGACGCCGAAAATTAAAAAGACGCTTCCTCAATTCCTGACAGTGCAGGAGATCAAGATGTTGCTGCAGCTGCCGGACGTTCATACACTGACAGGCATGCGTGATTTGGTAATTCTCGAACTTTTTTATGCGGCCGGTTTACGAGTGAGTGAGCTGGCGCAGTTGCGTCTCGAACATGTTCGTTTCGATGAGGCCATTTTGCGCGTCACCGGCAAGCGCAACAAGACGCGCGTCATTCCCATGGGCGAGTTTGTTCGTCGTGATTTGAGCCGATATTTGGACTTGTTTGCTGAAAATCATGGCCGGCTGGAATTTAGAGATTATATTTTTGTTAACAGTAGTAGACAACCCTACAACCGGATGCAGATTGCTCATATTGTGAAAAAATACATCAGCAAAATTGCCGGCAGGGAAAAAGCACATCCTCATGCATTACGTCATACATTTGCTACCCATTTGCTGAATGAAGGCGCAGATCTTATGTCGGTTAAAGAGTTGTTGGGTCATGAAAATCTCAGCACAACCCAGATTTACACCCACATGTCAGCCAAACATCTCAAGAAAATATATGACCAATCGTTTCCACGTGCCAAGAAAACATGAGAATTGACACTTGCAGACGACCGGTTTTTCTCTGAAAGGAGGTGAAAGGCAAAGCAGCCGGATGCGTTATAATCACTAAACGGGTAAGGTGAGAATTATATTTACGGAGGTTCCCATGAGAGTCACATTCACAGCGAGGCATTTTAAAACATCGGACAGACTGAAAGAATATGCAATCGAACAGGCCAACAGGCTTAAGAAATATTATGACGATATTCTTGATGTTGAGATTATTCTCGATTATGTGAAGCTCGAGCAGGTGGCGGAAATAGTCCTCAAGGTGTATGGACAAAAGCTGGCAGTCGTAGAGCAAAGTGAAGATATGTATAAATCAATCAGTCTCGCAGTGGATAAATTGGAACGAAAGTTATTAAAGTATAAAGAAAAGTTACGAAAATTCGATAAAGAAGGAATAGCTGAAAGTATCGAACCTTCAGCAGAGGAATAATTGATTCGCCGGGCATCCCGGGATGCCCGGCCTATGCATAGGCTGACACAAATGGCTGAAACCACAGCAAAATTAGTCAAAAATATCTTTGAACCAAGACCGGCCAAAGCGCTCTCCTATATCAAGGTGAGAACGCTTTATGAGGATGTCAAGGATCGGCTTAATCTACGAATCATGAACGGCGAGCATTCTTTTGATCGTAAAATTCGGGAAAAAGAACTGCATCGTCCAGGCTTGGCGCTTGGTGGATTTGTTGAGGTTTTTACCTATTGGCGGATTCAGATCATGGGAAACACTGAAATCGGTTTTCTCAACACGATGCATGGCGAGGCTCGAATATCGGCCATTTCCACGGTTTTGGGATTTGACCTGCCCTGTATCATTGTGACCCATCATAATCCGATTCCTGAGGAAATGATCGAAATCGCCAACCTTAACAAGATCACTATATTCTCAACCCCGGATAACAGCACGGCCGTTCATCGCCACTTGAGCGAGTATCTGGACGCCAAATTCGCGCCACGGCTGGTGGTGCATGGCACTTTGGTCGATCTTTTCAGTGTTGGCGTTCTTTTCGTCGGACCTCCGGCTATCGGTAAAAGCGAACTGGCGTTGGATCTGATCGAACGCGGTCACCAATTGGTTGCAGACGATGCCGTCGAAATCACCAAAGTCGGTATTCACACCCTTCAGGGGGCGCCGAAAGTGAATATCGGTCATCATATGGAAATCCGCGGGCTGGGGATCATTGATGTGTTTAAAATGTTCGGCGTCCGCGGGATTCGCGGCAGTAAGGATATCCATGTCGTCGTCAGACTCGAAAAGGGCGTCGAACATAAAAACTATGAGCGTACTGGTCTGGATTCAACCTATACAAAAATCATGGGCGTTGAAGTTCCACTGGTCGAATTGCCGGTTATCGAAGGGAAAAACCTGACGATTGTTGCGGAAGCAATTGCCTTGAATCACAAGCTTCGGCAAATCGGCATCGACCAGGCATTGGAATTTGATGAGAAACTGAAAAAACGACTCAAAGAACCGCCTCCCGATGTTCCCGAAGTCATCTTAAACGCTGAGGATTTTTAATGAAACAGGGTATTATCATCGCTCATGGTCCACTGGGGGCTGCTCTGATCGAGGCCGCTAAATCCATCATGGGAAGCGATGAAGGGCTTTATCCAATCTCGGTCACAGATATGTCGGTTCATGAAATCGAGTCGCGCTTGAATGCCATGATCGATGAACCGCGCACTGATGTTGAAGGAATTATTATCATGGCCTGTTTAAGAGGCGGGAGTTCATGGAACGTCAGCGCGGCGTTGATCAAAGACAAGCCTACCGTCCGTTTGGTTTCCGGGTGCAATTTGGCCATGGTCCTCAGTTTCCTGATCAACCGAAATTCGTTGACGATTGACGAATTGGTGCAAAAAATGCATCAAGAGGCTTCACAAGGCATCACAGTATTTCACGGTTAAAACTCTGGAGATTCAATGCCGTTAGTTATGATTCGTATCGATGACCGTTTAATCCATGGACAAGTTGTTGTCGGATGGGGCAGCGTCCTTCATCCGGATCGAATTCTTTTATGCAGTGATGAAGTCGCCCGTGTCGAGTGGCAACGAACCATCTATTTATCAGCGGTTCCTGATTCTATCAAAGCATCGGTATTATCCCTCGAGGAAACCGTTAATGCTCTGCGAAATAACGAATTCGGCGATGAGAGGGTATTGCTGTTGGTCGATTCCCCACAGAGCATCATCGAACTGGTCGGGCAACAAATTGTCATCGAAAAGGTGAATGTCGGAGGGATGCATTTTCGTCCCGGGAAAAACCAGATTTCCCCCTTTATCTTCGTCGATAAGGCTGACATCGAGGCGTTTAGAGTTTTATGCAATAAAGGGATCGTTCTCGAAGGCCGCGATGTACCAACCCGTTCACCGGTGAATATCTGCAAAGTCCTGGGGTTCGTCGAGTAGAAAATTTTCAGGCAAGCAAGGGGATTCGATTCAGTCGGGTTTGGAGATGGCTGGCAACAACGGCCATCAGACTTCCCGCAGGTACATACCATGTCCATGCAGCGCGCGGTGAAGGTAAAAAAAGGATGACCGAAAAAATGAAAGCGCCTGCCGCGATGATAAATATTCTCTCGCGTCTTATTTTGATCCCCCAGCCTATCCAAAGCCCAATCGCCGCCAAAGGCAAACCGAGCATGATCTGAATCTCAACACCCCCACCGATGAACCAAATCATAGCGGCTAAGGCACACCATAAGGATATCAGTGCGTTCGATTCACCGGGCGCCTTTTTCCCGACAGACATCAGGAAAACTCCCAGAACTCCACCATAGGTATAGGAAGCGATCGAGAGCCCCAACTCGACAACCGGATTGTCTTGATGATGCAGCAGTAAAGCAGAGCCTGTCAAGACAATCCCCCAAAAGAGGGTGATCATCCGCGAGGTCAACAACTCCTGCCTGATGGTCAGCCTTATACGCGTCTTGATCAAATCAAAAAGCGAGGATGAGGCCAACGCATTCAGCGAACTGCTCAGCGTCGACATGGCCGCTGCAAATATGGCGGCGATGATGATTCCTTTTAATCCCGCCGGCATCTCTTCGAGTATGAAACGGGGGAAAACGTGGTCCGAAGGCATGTCAATGCCCTGATAAAAAAGGTAAAGCAGAACGCCTAAAAACAGAAAAACGGCAAACTGCACCAATACGAGAAAGCCGCTCGTCACCAACGCCTTCTGACCGGCGTAAAGTGAGCGACAGGCCAATAATCTTTGGACAATGATCTGGTCTGTACCGTGTGACGCCATGGACAACAGCGCTCCGCCGATGAGACCAGCCGGGAGCGTATAGCTTGTGCTGAAAAACTGGCGCCAGCTCCCCTCGGCGCCGAGCGTAAAAATGGAAAATTTGCCTGCCGCTCCGGCGGCGGCAAATCCCAGGTCTGCACCTCCCGATATTCTGCTCAAAATCACCGCGGCGGCGGTTAAGGCGCCGATCATGTATATTCCCGATTGGAGCACATCCATCCAGACAACCGAGCGAATGCCGCCGAGAACCGTATAAATCATCGTTGCCGCTGCGATGATGACGATCGCTATGCCCATGCTCCATCCGGTCATGAGCGCCAAGGGAATGGCGGTTGCATAGAGACGAACGCCATCAGCCAGGAGACGAGTGATCAAAAACAGGACGCTGGTCAGAGTATGCATTCGATTACCGTATTTGATACGCATAAGCTCATATGACGTATTGAGTGTTCGACGATAATATGCGGGAAGTAAAAGAAAACTGACGATAATCCGACCGCAGATATATCCCAATGCGACCTGCAGAAAATTCATATTGCTTTGATAGGCGAGGCCCGGAATACTGATGAAGGTGAGCGTACTCGTTTCAGTGGCGACGATGGAGAGGCAGACAGCCAACCATGGAAGTGATCGATCCCCCAAAAAATAATCGCGACTGCTCTGCTGTCGCCCACGAAAGAGAATACCGGCGCCGGCGGTAGCGACCAGATAGAAAAGGAGAATGACCATGTCGGGAGTCGAGATTTTCAATAGAGTCTCCATTTTTGATCTGCAGCAAGTTAAGATAAAATCTAAAAAAAGCAATGAATTCAATCATGGAATACGGTTTGAAGATATAATCATCTGCCGTCATCATAAACAAACCACTTGATTATAGTGCACTTATTCTTTAATTTTAGAACCATATGAAGAATCCCTACAAACGGTCGGATATTTTCGTCTGCAATTATTCAGAGCATGCCAAATTCGAAAACCGAATTTCGGCCTATCATGTTCTAATGCAGAAAAAGTGTTATCCTCAGGGATGCCTGATGTTCAAATGGACATGCGCCTTGAAGAATAAAGGGAAAACCTGTATTCGGAAATTTAACCATATCGGACGTCTTTGTGAAGGATGCTCACATTTTCTGGATGAAAAAATTCACTATCAACCTCGTATTGTTATCGACAATGCGGCATTCGAGCGTTTTCAACAGGAAATTGAAGAATTTGACGAATGGGTTGCCGAGCACCGGGAACGTGATCTCGATATATGGTGTCGCGTCAGGTTGATCAAACCACGTTTCCGCAAGATCATCTACGGCGCCAAAGCACAACTGCGCCTGGAAGGTTACCTGCTGGTCAGCAAAGAAGGCTTTATCGGTTTGACCCCATTTGATGATTATTTCTATGCTTACCTGACGCCGCAACAACAGGATCGTCTGCGCATATCCGCCAACGATACATTCGATGCTCGTGGCCGCATGAAACTTGATCGCGGTCGAGTGTTATTTTCTGCTTTATGGGCGATTCAGATCCAGGAACGAAGCGGAGGAATAACGTGGAATAACAGCCGGGCATTGGTGGCGAAAAACTCGGCCGTGGAATTATCCGATCAACCTGAAAGTTGCCTGCATTGTCCTTACGGCGCTCTGGCGGATGTGGTCATTCAGGAAAAACAGCAAAACAAGCTTGTTCGAACGCTTTATTGTTTGGAAGGATATCCGACTCCCGAGGTGTGTGGATTTCAGGCAATGGAAATGTTGGATCGATGTCATAAAAAACAACAAAAAATGGAATAGAACAGGGACTGATCATGGCAAAAGGAATCACAACTCGAGCTTCAGATTATTCAAAATGGTATTTGGACGTCATTGATGCCGCTGATTTGGCCGAACATTCAGCCGTCCGCGGGTGTATGGTAATCAAACCCAATGGCTATGCGCTGTGGGAAAATATACAGTCGCAACTTGACGCCATGTTCAAGGAAACAGGTCATCAAAATGCCTATTTTCCTTTATTCATCCCTGAAAGTTTCATGAAAAAAGAAGCTGAACACGTAGAAGGTTTCGCTCCGGAATGTGCTGTGGTCACCCATGGCGGCGGTAAAGAATTGGAGGAAAAGCTCTACGTCCGTCCTACATCGGAAACGATCATCTGGTCCACCTATAAAAAATGGATTCAATCTTACCGCGATTTGCCCATACTGATTAATCAATGGGCGAACGTGGTGCGTTGGGAGATGCGAACAAGACTGTTTTTGCGGACGCTGGAATTCCTTTGGCAGGAGGGACACACCGCTCATGCCACTCGGCAAGAAGCAGTGGCAGAGACCAAACTGATGATCGATGTTTATCGTCGATTCGCCGAGGAATATCTCGCTGCTCCGGTTTTTGTCGGGGTGAAAACAGCCGCGGAACGCTTTGCCGGCGCCTTGGACACCTACTGTATTGAAGCGATGATGCAGGATAAAAAGGCGTTGCAGGCCGGCACGTCCCACTTTTTGGGACAAAACTTTGCCAAGGCATTCGATGTCACTTTTCAGGATGAAAATGGTGCGCTGGAACATGTCTGGGCGACGAGTTGGGGCGTTTCTACGAGATTGATCGGTGCGCTCATTATGACCCACAGCGACGACAACGGCCTGGTGATTCCGCCGCGCCTGGCGCCCATCAAAGTGGTGCTCGTTCCGATCTGGAAAGATGAATCACAACGGGCGATGATGGTGGAGGCGACCGACCGCCTGACAAAAGGGTGGAAAGGACGGATCGCTTTCAAGGTGGACGATCGCGAACAATATCGTCCCGGCTTTAAATTCAACGAATGGGAGAAAAGAGGTGTGCCTCTGCGCGTCGAATTGGGTCCGAAAGATCTTGAATCCAATCAGGTGATATTGGTGCGCCGAGATACCGGTGAAAAAATTGCTGCGCCTCAGGAAGGTCTGCTTGAAAAAATCGAGCAACTGCTGGAGGAAATTCAAAGTGCTCTTTATCAGCGGGCACGCGTTTTTCGCGATGCCAACACCTTTGAAGAGGACGATTTTCAAGCCTTTCAAAAGTTGATTGAAGAACCGGGCGGATTTTTCTGGGTCCATTGGTGCGGTCAAGCTGCTTGCGAAGCCACATTCCAGGAGACGAGCAAAGCCACGATTCGATTGATCCCGATTGACGGCAGCAAAGAACAAAAGGCCGCTGCATTGTTTGCGGCGAGCCGTCGTCCACTCGAGTATTGGTGGCAAAATCTTATTAGCCGCATCGCCTTAATTCTGCAACCATGTGGTGTAAGGAGAATACTATGAAAAATAAAAAGAAAGAGGTCGTTGAGATTGAAATCCCGAGCAAAGCGATTCGGGTCAAAGACGCGACCTGCATGAATAAACATAGCCTCATGAATCCGGAGCATCTCATCGATGGATTCCCATCGGTCACCGTTCTGGCCAAGTACGGCGATCAGGAGGGACTCATCCATCTCGATCCCGTGTACGGCAGCTTTCAGAATGTCTGGGAAATTGAAGTACCGGACCGCGAATGTGTTGAACTGTTTTGTCCCCATTGCGGTGTTTCCCTCTCTGAACACGGACAAATTTGTGACGAGTGCCTGGCGCCTATGTTCGCTGTCTATCTGCCGCACGGCGGCATGATTGAGGCCTGCCTGCGCAATGGCTGCCGCTATCACACGCTTAAATTCACCGACTCGGAGGAAATGGGCAGAAAGCTGGTCG
>RPQV01000137.1 GCA_003818595.1 Calditrichota bacterium | reverse complement strand
CCTTGGTTGAGGATTTCCCTTTTGCGTTCAATGGCGTCGGCAACAGCCAACGGCTTCCAACCGACGACGCGCTCGGCGTGCATACCTTCTTCATTGACGCCGGCGCCGATTCGTGCTAAAACGCCGAAACCCATGGTCTCGATGTCGGTCTGGCCTCCCATGCCATAAAAGTTGTTGAAAAAATTGAAGAGGATTGGCGGGGCGCCGCCGACATCCTCAGGCCACAAGGTGCGGTACTGGTTCATGGCGGCGAGCATTAATGCTTCCCAGGTCGGGCCGCAACCCGAGGCGCCGTCGCCTATATTGGCAATGACAATACCCGGTTTTCGATTGATGCGCTTGAACAGGGCGCTGCCGACGGCAATGTCCGAGGAGCCGCCGACAATAGCGTTGTTGGGCATGCTGCCGAACGGCGCAAAAAACATGTGCATCGATCCGCCCAGTCCCTTGTTGAATCCGGACTTTTTGGCAAAAATTTCGGCAAAAGCGCCATATATGATGAAATCATAGCATAGATCTTTGATGCTGCCATGATTGTGCTTTTCGACAACCTTTAATATGCTGCCGTCCATGTATGAGGTCATAATTTCCTGCAACCGCATTTCGGGGAGTTTTTCGATAGCGGAAAAACATTTGGCCAATACTTCGCCGTGACTGCGATGGGAGCCAAAGATCAGATCGTCGATGCCGAGAGTCAAACATTGCCCTACGGCAGCCGATTCCTGACCGATGGAGAGGTGAGCCGGACCTTTGTGATTATAAGCGATCTCTTGAAACGCACTCTGCGTTTTAATCTCATTCAGGCTGATTTCGAATAAGCGGATCAATTTCATGTGACGCAGGACGGAGATCAAACCTGATTTTCCATATTGTGCGACTTCGCGGTTTATGTCGGCTTGATAACAATTGAGTGGAATGTCGCGCGATTTGAGAACTCCGCTTTGTAATACACGCTGCGGATCGACAATAATGGATTTTGGCATTTAAAAACCTCGTGAACGAAAATGTTGTTCCGACATCGTCGGAAGGTTATGTAGTTCCAAGTACGGCAAAAATGAAAAGTAATTTTCCATATTAATGGTTACGTTTCTTTAAAAAGCGACCAGGAGGTCGATGGCAGCGATGGCCTGTGCCAATTCTTGTAAAAAATGTGCGCCGGTGGCGCCGTCGATGATCTGATGGTCAATCGTCAATGAGAGGCTGATCTGTTTTTGGAATTGAACCTGACCGTCGACCTCGACTGGGGCGAGTTTGATCGAGCCGATCCCCAGTGTGGCCGATTGCGGCGGATTGAGCACTGGTGTAAAAGTCTCGACGCCCAAACTGCCTAGATTGGTTACGGTAAACGTACCACCATTCAGATCATCGGGGCTGATACGGCTCTCCAGACAGGCAACGATCAATCGTTTAGCCTCGAGAGAAATCGTTTTCAGATTTTTATCCTGCGCATTTTTCAGAATCGGAACCATCAATCCGCGCGGCGTATCTACGGCAAATCCCAGATGCACTTTACGAAACAGCCAGAACCGATCGTTTTGGAACGTCGAATTCAGCAGCGGATGCTGGAGCAATGTGCGGCTGACAGCGCATAGCAGCAGGTCATTAATGGTGATTGATGTTAATCCAAAACTTTGCGGGCTGGATTTCAATTTTTGACGGAATGCTACAAGAGCGGTGGCATCTGCGCAAGTCTGCAGGGTCAACTGCGCAGTGTTCTGCAGAGAACGGAGCATGCGTTCGGCAATCACTCTACGGATGTTGGTCATCGGTAATTCATCAGCTTCACGGTACCATGTCGGTTCGATGCGCGTGGATGAAAACGAATGCTCAGCAGCTGTTGGTTGTTGATCATCCGCTGCCGCCAAAACGTCGCGTTCAATGATTCGACCGAGTGGCCCCGACCCGATTAATAATTGCGGCTTTTTATCCAGTCTTTGCGCTGTATTTCTGGCTCTCGGTGAGATAAAGAGTCTTGCATCATTATGAATATCCGCACGAGGTGGAGTTCTGTCGATTTCGAGTTGGCGGTTCTTCGTCTTATCCGGTGGAGGTGGGAGGGATGCGGTGGATTCTGGCTGGATTATGTTCTCGCCCTGTTCACCAATGACGGCAATTGTCGTCAATATCGGCACATCGGCGCCGACATCGAAATATCGGTCCAACATTAGACCCTCTGCGGGTGCTTCGATTTCAAACACGGCCTTGTCTGTTTCGACGATGCACAAAACCTCGCCGGATTTGACCGATTCGCCCCTGTTTTTTAGCCATTCAACGATGGTGCAGGTTTCTACGGTATTGCCTTGTTGCGGCATGACGACGGCAGTGGCCATGCGATTATCCTTTTTTAAATTATCAATCGACTCAATTCAACATCTGCAAGATGGCTTTTGCGGTTGCTTCATCAGTGATGAGCACATTCAAAATGCCGGTTCGCAATGCTGCGAGAATGGCTTGCGCCTTGGGTATTCCACCTGAAATACCAACCACTAATGGCGTCCTACGGAGCTGTTCGAATTCGATGCGAATGAGGCGATGGGAAAAATCGTTCGTCAACACAGTACCATTGGCATCGATGAGGTTCATCAGCAAATCACCTACGGCGCCATTTTTTATGACCTTTTTAACCATTTGCGCAGGATTTGGAAATGTGTAAAAAATATTGGTGTCGACCGACAAGTTTCCGATGCTGACCAACGCCAAATCCAGTTTTTTCCAATATTTCATTGTTTTCTGCGTCGAGTCGTCCTTTAACAGCAGCTCTTTGGACATTTGATCGGCAGCGATCGCCGGTACCAATGGATAATGGAGAGCGGCGCCCAGTTTTTTCGCCACCGAGGATGCCACATCGTAAGGGTTCGGTTGGTTGGGATTAGAAGCCAGTCCGCCGGTTAGACTCACAACGGTGATATTTTTGAATTTCACAGGTGCGAAATGGGGGATCATGCTGACCAGTGTTCTTCCCCAACCGATGCCGATGACCATATTCTCCCGAATTCGCGAGGTTAAAAACTCAACGGCATACCTGCCTAAAATATCGTAAAGCTCATGCTGGTCATTCGATGATGGGGTGATGCGACATGCTTCCAGATGAAAGCGGGCGCACAGCTCTTCTTCTACGGCAGATTCTGTACCGATCGGGTCTTTGATTTTAATTTCGACGACCCGCTTTTCCATTGCCTCCTGCAGGAGGCGGGTAATTTTAATGCGCGATAAGCCGATTTCATCTGCAATGGCCTGATGCGTTTTGCCATTGAGATAATACATTTTTGATATTCTGACCAGCAGGTTGTACTTTTGAATTTCATTTTCCTGGGATATTTTCATAGCTCCCATCGTTCAACTTCTCCCGGATACTCCGGATAGTTCGGCTTCCAACATGACATCCTGTTTTTTACGCAATTCATAGATAAACGTTGATGAATCCGGCAAAAAGTTATTTTCCGACATCATTTCACCGGCGCATATATCGATAATGACCTTCCCTCTCGCTGCAATGCCTAGAGGAATCGCCTTTTGGGTTCTCGCTTCATGGTATGTATAAATTTTGCCGTAGATATCGGCGCTCCCGATGTCACCCACCTGCTCGCCCGCCTTTAAATTGCGTTTGGCTACGCATACCACTTCTGAGTGCATGTTCTCTGCTGTCACGGTGCGTTCTCGCAACAGCACCGCTTCGGCAATCGACTGCGGTGTTTCAATGTCGCAGAGATGATAAGGACGAAAATGAAGATAATAGGGTCCGCGCGCTTTGGTAATGAAATACATATCCTTCTGAATGCGTGCGTCCTCACTATAAACGATGGCGAAAACGCCCGGAGCGATACTGCCGGTGGTGTAATCAACTGTTCCACGTTGACTGAATATGCCGCCGTCTTTTTTCAGGCGAAATGCGGTCAATAGGTCATTCAACTCAACTCGGGGGCCGTGCATGCCGGGAACGTCGGGGATCAGGCCGGTCGCGTTGGAGACCGCCGCGATTTCGACCATGGTTTTGGTGCCATCGATAAATGAGGCAAGTATCTTGGGGTTCATGTCTTTAGAAATCGCTTCTTCGCGGCATCGCTCCGGCGTCATGGTCGTATCTATGGGATTATTTTTCCCTTTTCCCAGGCAAATGACTTCGAAGCCCATGAGTACCGCTTGTTCGTAGAGCATTTTAAGCACGCCTGGTTCGTCGCCCGAGGCTACGGTATAAATGGCGTCATTTTTTCTGGCCAATCGATCCAGGTAAACACCAATGGTGACATCGGTCTCGACATTCAGCATAATGATCGGTTTACCGGCGTTGATTGATGTCCATGCTACTCGGGCGCCGACATCTGTAACTCCAGTCACCTCGACATTCGCTTCGAGGCGATCTAACTGCGGCAACATCAAGGCGTCAGCCGTTACCACTCGCTTGCCGATGAACAGGGCGTCTTCGGCTTCTCCCCGGTTTTCAGTGATGATGATGTCGTCAGGATTGACGTTCATTTCGATCAGGGTATCAATCGCTCGTTGCGGGTGAATGTCGGCGATTGCCTGTATGCTCATGCCGGTGATGTTGTTGATGGTATGAGCCAATCCTGAACCCATTTGTCCGCAACCGACCAGGCCAATGCGAATCGGGTTTCCGGCTGCGGCGCGCTTTTTTAACGGTAACAAGAGTTCCAATTTATCTCCCAGTGAGAAGATGGTTAAGAGATGATCAATTGTTCAATGAATGCACATATGTACATATTATGAAAAGATTGATTAAAAAGCAAGTAAAGAATGGCTTTCAATTGCATTGATGAAAAGTCGCCGACTCGTTTCGAGATTTCATGATATTGCGGACAAGTCCCGAGTGCTTTATAGCCTTATTAGGTAGGTTAATTTCATTACTGCATCACGCCGGCCCAGGGTCCAGGGCGATGATGCAGATCCCCGTTCGTCATTCCACACAATATAAAAATCGCTGCCCGGATGATGGATGAAATGCAAGCGCGCGTTGATAATAATGTCTTTATCCAGACTGTTATACTGCACAAGCGTCTGCGCTGAGAGTCTTGTGGATAATGCCCACACAAGGCGGAAAGAGCCCACATGCGAATCAAATGCACCGGCGGGTAATCTCACCTGACTGTAGGTATAGTCGGTCCGCATCGATAGATGCGCACTGGGGGCCAGGGTGAGTCCCGTTTCCACCATGCGAATTCTGCCTTGGTAACACCGCTGCTCATCCGCCATCATACTGGCCGCAAGGAGTCGTTTCCGGCTTGATGTCGCCATAAAGCCGATATCGCGAAGGGAATAATCGCCGGTAGGGACCGGCACCACATCGCTCATGCTGAATTCTTCATCGAGTCGGGTAAATCCCTGAAAGGAAAAAAGAGCCAATATTTCGCCTGATTCCCATTCGGTTTCTACAAATTGTCCAAAGTTGCGATCTTGGATTTCGCCGTCAAGTCTGGAAATATAGCTGCCGAGGCCAAATAAGGTGATCCGTCTGATGCCGAAACGGTCCGGTCTGAAGGTGATGCGCCCGTTTCCAGAGGTGCGCCTGATGTCTGTGCGCGTGACAAAACCCATCTCAGCATTGATGTCAGGACCAATGACGAGATGTTCGCCGTCAAAACCAAAGCGGTCTCCTGAATACTCAACGGCTGCGCGATAGGCCAGATCATCGCCGCCAGGACCAAACGTTTCTGTTCGTGCAATAAATGTCTGTACGTTCACGGACGATGTCGGCCAAAAAGAGGCATCAATACCGCCCGCTGTATTCCAGTCGCTATTGTTGCGTCGGTCAGTGAGGGCAAATCCGAGATAATTCGATTTGCCGATATCCCGTTTGTAGCGAAAAACGGAATGATTGGTACGTGGTTGCCCGGCCGCAGCGTTCGCTGCCACATCGAGAAAACCGATGGTTTGGCGGCCGGCTCTGCCGGAGAGGCGTATGCCGCCGAGCAAAGGAACTTCCTCCTCCTCTTTAATGCCAATGCTGCGTGACATGAACAGGAGAAATGGAGGCGGTTCGAAAAAGCCCTTTGAGCCGAAATCGAAAATTCCTGCGTTCTCGAGAAAAAAATCCCTTTTCTCAGGATAGAACAGATCAAATCGCGTCAGGTTGACGCGTTCGTCATCTGCTTCCACTTGAGCGAAATCGGGATTCAAAGTTGCGTCGAGGACGAGACCCGGTTGAACCTCCCATTTCATGTCAAGACCGGGGTGAGCGATCCATTCGGGTTCCGCGTCGGCTTTGCGTTCTGTTCCGAGCAGAGCAACGGGCTTGATTTCTAAATTGAATCCCGAGCGGGGGAGTTCCGAAAGGCCGCGAATGAGGCCCGCTTGGCTGACGCGATGGAAACCGCCTCCTGCGCGCATCCATGAAGTCCACAGGGACACTTCACTTCGCCTGCGGATGAAGCGCAGCACATTGAATCCCCATACTTTTTCTGCGCCATTGGTTTGCGGATAGCGGAGTGAGCGGAATGGAATTTCGAATTCCACGGACCAGCCTTGGTCCGTGCGGACTGATGCCACTCTCCAAATGCTGCGCCAATCCATATTCCAAGTGGGGCTTTCATCGGTGATCAAAGCATCAAATTCAGCTCCATTGGCATTGGCGGCGAACACAAAGGCGTTCCGCCGGTCGAGGAATGGATCCAGCAGGATCGCGACGACGTCATCTCCGCCGAATTCGTATTGGCCATCGAATCCCTCGGTAATGATTTTATCGCGCTGCAGAATGCGGGAGATGGTTCCCTCGGCATCGCGGTCATGGGCTGTTACGCCGATAATTAGGGCATCTTTTGTATAAAGAATACGAACCTCGGTGGCTTCGGTGGCAAGACTTCCTTCATGGGGTTCGCGTTGGTGGAATTCTGAAATCGGTTCCGCCATAGCCCATTGGGGCTCATCAAGGCGTCCATCAAGGTGGAGGGTGACATTCGGATCAAGCTTGGTTGCCTGAATTTCTGCCGCTTTGCCGGAGGATGCATTGTCGGCATCGGCGGTACTCAACGCGGCCTGGAGAGCGACTGCCAAAATGATGACGAATCGTCTCATTGGTATAATGCGGATGGCAACAGGTTTCATCATTTGTACGGGCAGAAATGAAAATTGCATGAGGTCGATTCGCTGAGGTTTATGGGCTTCGGTTTAATCTATTTATAAATATAATGAGTCTATTCGCGAAAATCAATGACGGCAAGCAGTCAGGATAAAAGTTTTCGATGACGAGTGCAATTTTAAATCAGCAAATTTTCCCTTGATTAATTCATGAATAAAAACTATCATGGCTGAACTTTCAAAGTGGCCATTCGATGCATTGCATTTGATAACTCTGATCTGGTGAGGTGTCTTGTGAAAGCCAAATCTATTTGCATTATTTCCTATCGATTTTTACTCTTTTCACTATTATTGCTGCAAAACGCCTTCATCGGTTGTTCCGGACAGCATCGATCTGCACTGGATGCAGCGCCTCCGCAAGCTCAGAAAATCGAGCAGGTGCTTACCATTCATGGAGATGCCAGAATCGACAACTATTTTTGGCTGCGCGAACGGGAAAATCCGCAAGTCATCGCGTACTTGACGGCCGAGAATGCTTATAAAGATGCCGTTTTGCAGAAGAGTGGAAAATTGCAAAAACAGCTTTATAAAGAAATTGTGGGCAGGATCGAACAGACCGATGTTTCAGTTCCGTATAAGGACAATGGCTATTACTACTATACCCGTTATGAAAAAGGCGGAGAGCATCCCATATACTGCCGAAAAAAGGAGAGCCTGGATGCTGTGGAAGAGATCATGCTCAATGTCAATGACATGGCAAGAGGTCACGATTTTTATCATGGCGTTGGTTTGGAAGTGAGTGAAGACAACAAGTTTTTGGCATTCGCCGTGGATACGGTCAGTCGCAGAAAATATTCACTCCATTTTAAAAATTTGGAAACTGGGGAAATCCTGGCTGATAATATTCCCAACACCTCGGGCAGCGCAGCGTGGGCAAATGACAACCAAACCGTGTTTTATGTCACCAAAGACAGTACGCTTCGTCCGGATAAAGTGTTCAGACATGTT
>RPQV01000136.1 GCA_003818595.1 Calditrichota bacterium | reverse complement strand
GGCGAATGTCCCGAGCTTTGGATTTGCTGCGTTCCAGAATGAAGGAGGGCGGTTACTGGGAACTGGAGAAATCTCTGAATACTATTGTCTCCAGCGGACAAAAGGACAGCGCCAACGCCTTTATCACCGAAAGAGCAGCCGAGGTCATGGCTTTTTATGAGGGCGGATGACGGAATATTTCAATATAGCCTGTGAATAAACAAAAATATGTCTTGGCTCAACATTTCATACAGTCGGAGGATGAAATGAAAGAGACAATTAATCTCCAGCCGCTAAAAAAAATGATCATCACCCGCCTTTTCTCAGCTTACTTTGTTATGGGATTACTGTTTTTTTTGCCTGCAGGCACGATTAGATATTGGGAGGCTTGGAGTTATATGATGGTCATCGCCATACCCATGTCAATTTTTATTGTCTATATGTTCAGGCACAATCCGAGATTCCTCGAACGAAGGATGAGAGTGAAAGAAAAACGGAGTCAGCAACGGCTAATTCAAAAAATTGGAGTTATCCCTTTCCTGGTCACCTTGCTCTTGCCTGGTTTCGACCGACGATTTGGATGGTCGGAGATCTCTTTTCCGGCGACAGTTGCGGGACTCGCCTTGGTCTTGCTCGGATATCTTTTGACCCTTTATGTTTTCAGAGCAAATGCTTTTGCCTCCCGCGTTGTTGACGTTGAGGAAGAACAAAAACTAGTCACCACGGGACCATATTCACTGGTCAGGCATCCCATGTATTTTTCGATAATCATATTTTATCTGTTTACACCAATTGCACTCGGCTCAGTCTGGTCCCTGATTCCCGCATTCTTCATCATACCATTTTTAATGTTCAGAATCGTGGATGAAGAAAAAGAGCTGAAAGACAACCTGGCAGGATACCATGAGTATATACAAAAGGTAAAATATCGACTCTTGCCGGGCATTTGGTAATCCCCTCACGTCAGGGGGGGCGAACATTTCAAGTCTGTGCAGTCCGGTTGTTTTCGCTGTACGATTAGTTTGAGGTTGAGGGCGCTTGAACTCACCAAACGACATCAATCCGAATTCGGCATTGATCATTGAAGCAAAAAATTGTACATTATCCCATAAAAGTGCGTGAGCTCTGAGAGGCGGACAAATCAACAGAGGGTATGAAAGAGTTGAGATGGCAGCGATCATAAAATACTTTTCGCTGTTTTTGAGCATTCTGGCCGCTGAAATCCATCCGGCTGAGATGTGGACACTTCCAAACGGAAAAGCAACGTTCTTTTTGAATGGCGAGGAAGGCTATGCTTATATCCACGACTCGCATTTTATATCCAACCTCACCTCCTTGGACGTTTCTCTGCGCCTGAAAAAGGATTATGTCCAGAATGACACTCTGGATTTCCGCAGCGATTATTTATCGTTTCACCGGCGGCAGATGAGGGATTGGAAGGGATGTGAGATCAAATATCTGAAAAAGCGTCTGCGTCATTCATCGATGATGCTCGATTCGATCGCCCCCGCTGTCATGCCTGACACGTTATATATGATCAGAACCACCGGCGATCAGGAATTTAATGCCTTTTATACTGTCAAAAAAGCGATCATCTTTCCGGGATTGATCAGAACCTCGAGCGCATTATTCTGTTCCAGATATTTCCGTAGGTTGATCGAGGATATATTAAACCACGAGATATTCCACATCTTTTCAAGATACCATCCGGAAATTCGTCCCAAACTTTATGCAATATTCGGGTTCAATCAAATCGATCATTTACTCCTTCATCCTGACCTGCGCGACCGGCTGATCACCAATCCTGATGATCATGATCTCCGCTATAAAATAGAGTTGCCGGATTCGATCGCCGGCCGAGCAGTTGATTATTGTCTTTTACTGTACTCGAAACATCCAACTTGGTGCGGCTATACAGATTTTTCGGCAAGAGTCAATGTGCTGTTGGAATATCTCGATCCAAAACTGCATCCGCTCAAATATATAGATGGATCATGGACGTCAGTCCTAAACGAGGAAGGCAAGCCGCTCCTCTTTGATGTGGCAGTTGTACCTCAGTTTTATAAGAAAATCGGCATGCCGCTGAGAGACCCCATATCTGCGGAAGAGATTGCGGCAAAATCCTTTACCATTTTACTCCATACTGTGAGGTACCCGGAAGCGTTGAATGAAAAAACCCCAATAGAGCGGGAACGATTGCAGCAACTGGCTGATATTCTCAACGAGAAGCAATGGTGATACACTGTAAAAACGAGGAGAGACATGAGCGCATTCAGCATACTGGCCAAGATACCGTGGGTGAAGATTGCCCGTTATGGACCGACCATTTACACTGAGGCTGATAAAATTTACAAGTTGATCCAGGGCAAACTGGTTACGGAAACCAAGTCTTCGCTCGATGAACGAATCAAAATTCTGGAAACCAATGAACTGCAACAGGCCGAGCTGGTCAAGCATATCGCCCGCCAAGTGGGCGATGTGAGCTCGGCGCTGCAGACGATGTCAAAGAGGATACAGATTTCATTGATCCTGTCGCTGATCGCCTTTATTATGGCTCTCGCCCTGCTGATCATAGTCGTGGTGAAATAAGATAAAGGATGTCACATAAACCTCTTCAACGTCTTATTAAAGACTTGACAGATCTCGGTCAGAGAAGCAATGGGTTAATTGATCAGATGCGGAGCAGTGGGAAGCTTCATTTTCATTGTGTTATCTTGGATTACATCGTGAAGATTCATTTTATTGAAACATGTTATTTCTGGAATCGTATGGGGCGGACAGATTAATAATGCATTAAAAACGAGGAGCTTTTACATGGCAGAATCAAATTGCGGCAGTTGTGCTTTCCGGGCCAAATATGATAATCGTCCCAAATCCCTGCTGGGCAGGCTCTGGCGCTGGCACGCAGGCTGGTGTCCGGGGTGGAAACAATACATGAGTTCTCTACCGGAGCCGGAACGGAGCAAAACAGCCGAAAAGTATAACATGAAAAAATACCTCGCTTAATCACCATTCATGTCGGAGGGGGAAATCGAGGTAATGACGGCGAGTGAATGAAAGTAATATTGATCCTTTTACATTTTCTGGTTTTTATTTCCTGTTCAAAAAGTTTTGAACCGGACGATAGTGTGCCCGGGGGAGTCAGGATTTCCGGCAAAATCGTTTTTGCATCCGATCGGGAAGATGATCGGCGTCGTCAAATCTTCACCATGAATGGTGATGGAAGCGGGCAAACTTGCCTTACGGATGGTTTATTAGACTGCTGTTATCCGGTATTCTCACCTGACGGCTCCAAAATTCTCTTCACCTCCCATACAACTGATGAAGCAGATGAAATTTATGCGATAGATTTAGATAGAACTCATCTGGTGAATCTGTCAGCTCATTCCGGCGATGATAACCTTCCGGCCTTCAGTCCGGACGGTGCCTTTATTACCTTCACTTCCACCCGAGATGGCAATCGGGAGGTATATGTCATGAACTCAAATGGCCATGACCAAACGCGATTGACATTCAATCCGGCAGTCGATCACTCGCCTCAATTTACCAGTGATGGATCAAAAATTTTATATTTTTCATGGGATTCAGATGAGCGCACCTATAATATTTATATGATGAATCGCGACGGAAAAAATGTCCAGTGCCTCACGGAAAACAGCAGATATTTCCAGACTCAGAGTTTTGTATCCGATCGTTCCTTTAATGCTTACGATCTCATGCCCGGCATATCACCGGATGGTTCGGCCATAGTATTTTGTTCGTATGATAATCAACTAAAGGATTATTCAATTTATATGGCCGACATCAACGGGCAGGGTCAAAGGTTGATAACCGAGTTGGGCTATAACCTGGCGCCATTTTTTACGCCGGAAGGGGACAGGATTCTTTTCAGATCACATCGAGATGGTGATTATGATCTTTATGAGTTGAATCTCGACGGCGGAGATATCAGGAATCTGACGAATGATTCAGGTCATGCTTATTTTTCACAATTTTCACCCGACGGCTCGAAAATTTTATTCAATACCGATCGCGAACAATATTACAAGATATGGATGATGGATCGCGATGGTTCGAATCAGACGCAATTGACTTTTGGCAACTATAATGACTACCATCCGCGGTTTCAGCCAATCAGAAAAAATGAATCTGCAAGATAGTCGAACAGAATGGTTCCGGTGAATCAAGTCGCTTGGCAAAGTCGTGCGGATCAAGTGATCATGATTGGCACGCTTTCAATTTCTATTGCATCCCCCTCGCTATCAGTGAAAGGATTTACACCATGCAATTATCTCGCCTGTTCATTGTCATCGCCATGGCTTCTCTTTTCTGCATTCCTTCAGGGTGCGTTCAAAAAACAGCAACTCTTGATGAGGCTTTGGCGCTTTATCGCCAGAACAAGCTCGAACAGGCGCTGCCGTTGTTCGAGTCCCTGGCTGCGCAGGAGGATCGAAATCCCGAAGCGCGTTCATGGCTTGCCGAAACCTACCGTCGCCTGGGACGGAAAGAGGAAGCGGTCAAGACCGCCCGCCAGGCGCTGGCGCTCGATCCCCGCAGCAGCTTTGCCCACACCGTGATCGCCGAAGCGTCGAATCCGGTGATGGGAGAATGGTCACAGGCGAATGCGGATACCACCTGGACTCATCTTATGCAGGCGGTCGCCGGCGACTCGACTGATGGACATCCGTGGCTGATCATTTTCGGTGAGTCCATGCACCGCGGCAAGCCGGCGATGATGCGCCGGGCATTGCGGGCGATGGTGGAATCAGGATTCCTGACCAAAGCGGCGCTCTCCTACGGCCGCTGGATGCTGCGCGGCCTGCCGTCCAACGCGATTCTCTTCACCAATGGTGATATGGACACCTATCCGCCCTGCGCGGTGCAGGAGATCGAAGGGCTGCGCCCGGATGTCTATATCATCAATCGCGGCACACTAGAGACTCTATGGCACGCGCGCTTTATCCGCGATCATCTCGGCGTCCCGTTGCCGGTTGATGACGCCTGGCTCGATCAATTCACCGCATACCAGGATGAAAAAGGCAATCTGGTCACGCTCTCTGACGAAATCTTTCATCGATGGATCGAACAGAAATCCCATGGCTCTTTCGACCGTCCAATAGCCGTCGCCGTCACGGTGGAGGAGCGGTATTGGGCCTCCTGTCAAGACAACATGCGCTTTGCCGGGGCGTTTTTTCATTGGCAGGCCGCGTCTGTGGCCACCACGTCAGACATTCCCGCCATGCTGGCGAGTCTCGAAGGGATGACGCCCGACGATTTTACCGGTCCGTGGGTGAGCGAGCGCGACCGCAGTCCCATCCGCAGGCTGTATACCAGGAACCTGGTTCGAAACGTCACCGAGACGGCAATTATGTGCAGCGAATCATTGCTGGAGGCAAAACAGATCGCCGATGCGAGCCGCTGGGCAAACTGGGCGGACGAGCTGGACCGCAAAGCTGAACTGGGCCCGAGGTATCATGAGAGGATCGCGCAAATAAAGAAACAGCTTTGACAGACACCAGGATTGCCGCACGCAAAGGCGCAAAGAACGCAAAGATTGACCTCGCACGGAAGATGACCTCGTCGTACACCTGAGCAATTTGCTGCCCTCGCATCGAAATATTTGATCAAGGTGTGCGACGAGTGGCCGTCAATCACATGCAAAGAGCCGTGGATATCGCAAAACCTAACCTTGCACAGAGGCACTGAGAGGAGTTTGCATAAAGAATTCTCTGTGTCTCAGTGCCTCCGTGGGAGGTCATCCTTTGCGTATCTCAACAGCTCTGCGAGTTTTATTGATGAAAATATCTTCGCTTCGAACAGATTTGATCTCATTCAATAATTTCTTTGACTCGTCGATCAAAAAATGTACGGAAAGCTAAAAACCGTTTAAATCGCGTTTTCCTATTTGAACAACCTGGCGCTGAGCGGATAATAAATGGCCATGAGCGCCGAAAAAGCCGCGCTGGCCGTAAAGCGCCATTTTAAAGCGATTTTATTCTGAATAATATAGTTGGCTGTCAGTGAGAGGGGAATGTTGACCAGAAAAGAATAGAGGCCCTTTAGCAGGAGTCCCAAACCGATCTCATTCCACTTGAGAGAAAACAGGGTGATGAACAACAGATGTCGGGCAATCCACAGGGGATTAAAATAGAGCAGCGCCAGAGCCGTCCTTTTTCCGGCGATGTGCCCATTGACTGACTTGCGATCAATCCAGGAGAAATAGTTGGGTATTTCCAGCGCATAGATCGTGGCAGCGACCAACATGATTCCCGCCATTCGCGTCCACAGGAATTCTCCCATGATGAGGGCGGCAATCGTGTCTCCGCTGGTATAGATGAGCACTCCGCGGAGGACGTTTGCCCTGCTGTATTCCAGTTTCACCGTTCACTCTCGAAAAGCTTTGCCACAGCCGATCAAATTCATCAATACCTTTTCCGGCGTCATCGGCGAGTCGAATGTCATCAAGTCCGGTCGAACAGCGCGCATGGCATTGAGGATGGCAAAATAGCCGGCGATGCCGTATAAAAACGGCGGCTCGCCGATGGCTTTGGAATTAAAGGGGCCGGCCGGATTTCGGGCAGCGGGCAAAAACCTGACCTTGATGTCCGGGGCAAAATGGATGTCGGGCACTTTATAGGTCGTGAGAGAATCAGTGAGCAACCTGCCATGCGGGTCATGGACCACCTCTTCCATCGTCATCCAGCCCAGACCCTGCACAATGCCGCCTTCCATCTGTCCCAGATCAATTAGGGGATTGAGGCTTTTCCCGGCATCGTGAACCACTTGGACGGAATCGATGCGGTAAATTCCCCGCAGACAGTCAACCGTTGCTTCGACGACAGCGGCGCCGTAAACATGGTATGCGAACGGTTTTCCTTTTTCCGTTGATTTGTCGAAATAGATGTGCGGCGTGGCATAAAACGCATGAGCAGAAAGACTGATCCGGTCGCTGTTTGCTTTTTGGACCGCAGCATCCCAGCTCAATTCTTGATCAGAGCCTGCTTTTCTAAAAACTCCATCCTGATAGCGCACTCGTCCGCCTAACTGCTTCTGCGCCACATGTTTTGTGACGCGGGCTAAAAGGCGTTCGCAGGCGATGCGGACAGCGTGTCCGTTCATGTCTGCGCCGGTGCTCGCTGCGGTCGGAGACATATTGGCGATACGTTGGGTATTGGTGAATTCCACCTTGATCCGGCTGTCGGGAATAGCGAGAATCCTGGAGGCAATCCCCTGGATTTTTGTTTTCACGCCCTGACCCATTTCCACGGCGCCGCTGGCAACGCTTACGCTCCCATCGCTGAAAACGTGAACCATTGCACTGGCCTGATTCAAGCCGATATTGGTAAATGAAATGCCAAAACAGATCGGCATCAGCGCCATGCCTTTTTTGGTTAAGTGATGATGGCGATTATAGTCAGCAATTCGTTTTTCAATGGCCGACACATCGAAGGTGCGATGGAGGGAATTCCAGCAGCGGATGGCCCGGCATTTTTCCGCTTTCATTCCATAAGGAAATTCATCTCCTTGCCGCAACAGGTTTTTTTGTTGCAGGGCTTGAGGTTGAACGCCCATTTTCGCTGCTGCGGCAAAGAGTGCAGACTCGATGACGAACATCGCCTGCGGCGCGCCGAATCCCCGGAATGCGGTGTTGGGCGGCAGGTTTGTTTTACAGGAAACGGCTGTGGCCTTCACATGCGGGATAAAATAGCTGCCTGTGGCGTGGAACAACGTTCGTTCCAAAATGGCCGGAGAGAGATCGGCGGCGCCGCCGGCGTTTTGGTAGAACGTCACTTCATAGGCGATGATTTTCCCGTCCTTGGTCAGTCCTATTTTATAGTCGGATGAATAGGGATGGCGTTTGCCGGTATAGCTCATATCTTGCGGGCGAGGCAGGGTGATTTTGACCGGATGTTTGGTTTTAGCCGCGGCCAAGGCGGCGAGGCAAGCCCAGACAGTCGCCTGATCCTCTTTGCCGCCGAATGCGCCGCCAAGTCGTGGAACTTCAACTTCAATCCGGTTCGTCGCCAACCCCAGAACCCGCGCGGCTGTCTTTTGCACCAGTGAAGCGGATTGAGTTGCCGAATAGATTTTTACGCCGCCGTCTTC
>RPQV01000135.1 GCA_003818595.1 Calditrichota bacterium | reverse complement strand
ACGGGTGCTCCTCCAATGATAATCGGTGTTTGCGGGAATTTTGCTTTAATCGCTTTAATGACCCCTTCCATATAGACCATGGTAGTCGTGAGAAGTGCGCTCATGCCGACGACGCATCCGGGATGTTCCTCGACCGCCTTGACAAATTTTTCGACTGAAACATCATTGCCCAGATCAATCACTTCAAATCCACCGCCCTCGGCTACCATGGCAACAAGATTTTTGCCGATATCGTGCAGGTCTCCCGCCACAGTACCGATGACGAGGATGCCTTTGCGTTTGACTTCGCCGGATTGGAAAAAAGGTTTGAGATGGTTCATTGCTGCGGACATGGCCTTTGCAGCCATGAGTAATTCGGGAACATACGCTTTGTTTTCACTGAATTTTTTTCCGATTCGATCCATCCCCAGAATGCAGCCGTCAAGGATGGTAGCGGGTTGAATGCCGTTTTTCAGCGCATTCGCTGCCAACTCATCTGCGCCTTCCTGGCCTTTTAAATCTGGAGGCCAAGGAGCGGCCTGATTGACCTTGCCGCGCTCAACGCACATTGCCAATTTTTCTACAAATTCGTTCACAAGTCTCTCCATTTTTTATGATTATAAACGATTCAAAGCTTCTATTTGCGCCTTTAGGTTTTCTGTTGGTGTTTTATCAGGAATTTCGCAACCAGCACAACTGAAGTTTCGTTTCCCGCCGACCAAAGCACAGTAGCGCACCGCCTGCTTCACTCGCTCAGTTGAACCTTGAAGCATTACCGCCACAGGATCAAAATTGCCGCAAAGCGCAGGTCCGTCATCGCTGTACAAAGAAGCAGCATGAGCGAAATCAACCATCCAATCAAGGTCGATGATATCAGCTGTGGTTTTTGGCATATCTTCTAAAAGATGACTGGTATTCCCGCAAATATGAAGTCTGGCCACGGCGCCGTGTTGATGAACAGCATCAAAAATCCTTTTTTCAAAAGGGAGGGCATAAAGCTGATAAGACTCTAAGGATATTTGTGAGGCAACGGCATCGCCGAGTCCAATAATATCCGCGCCGGCTTCAATTTGCGCTTTGGCAAACAGAATTTCCTGTTCGCAGCAAAACTCCAGCAGGTCGTTGACCCATTCCGGTCTCTCAAATAAATCCATCATCAGCGAACCCACGCCGCGAATATCGGCTGCTTCAGCCAAAGCCCCCTCCACCCATCCCATAATGGGAACCTGGCCGCCGACATGTTCACGCATCAGGCGTATAGCTTCCAGGCGGTCCGACATACGTCTTCCCATTTCCGGTTTGACCAATTTGAGTTTGCCGAGATCGCTCATCTCCCGTACCAGCGGGGTGGTATTCAGGGGTAATCCATCCTCTGGAAAGTGAACATTCAATCCCAGATCTGATGCCTCACGAAAGGGATCAGAAATCGCCTGGGCGATATCGACCGAAAAATCCTCTATCATCGCCATGTTGGCTTGAACGAGTGCGCGATAATCCAAATAATATTTTCGTAAAGGTAAACCGACGTAATGAGCGGCATACTGCATGAAGATGTTAAAATTAGGAGGTCGGTCAACAACTTGTCCCTGTAATCGATTAAGATATCTATCGAAAGATGTCATGATATTTTGCATAGCCTTTCGTAAAGATTTGCCTTGGGTCTGATCACCCCCCTTTTAAGCAGCTTCCTCAAACCTTGCTTTATTGATCAATTCTGCTGCCTGGGTTGGTGAAACTTTGCTGTAAACCTGATCATTGATCGTTACAACCGGCGCCAGAGCGCATACACCGAGGCAACGACTGCATTCCAGTGAAAAGAGTTTGTCCGATGTTGTCTCTCCAAGTTCTATGCCCAACTCTGAGCGAAATGCTTCGAGAATTTTATCAGCACCTTTAACAAAGCAGGCTGTTCCCAGGCAGAGCGAGATATGATATTTTCCTTTTGGTTGTAGTCGGAAAAAGTGATAAAAGGTTGCGACCCCGCTGACTGTTGAGGAGGGAACCTGGAGACGTTGCGCCACTTCGTGCATGTGTACATCGGAAAGATAACCATATTTTCCCTGAATCTTGTGCAGAACAGCGATGAGATAGCTGTCAGCATGCTCTTTTTCGCGGCATTCATCGATGAATTTTATGATTTCAGAATCCAATTTTGTATGGTCACTCATTATTTTATTCCTTTGGGTTCACGAGGGGTATAGGTAGTATGCAATAGTTCGTGAGCCTTATGGCTTCCTGGTTCTTTGAGAAATTCTTCATAAAGTTTTAGAATATAAGGATTCTCATGCGACTTGCGGATGGATTTGGCTTGATCGATATTGTAAAGCGCCTTGGCGCGCAACTTGTTGATTTCAGGATCGAGAACGTAATATCCATCAGGCGGATAGGGTTGCCCGCCACCTCCGATACAGCCTCCTGGGCAAGCCATTAATTCAATGAGATGATATTGCTTTTCACCGGCTTTAACTTTTTCGAGGATGATTTTTGCGTTGGTGAGACCGTTAGCGACCGCAACATTCAGGCTGAGCTTGCCCACTTGAATGGTTGCTTCCTTCAGACCTTCGACCTGACGGACATCCTCAAAATTTAATTCGGTTAACGGCTTTCCGGTCAATTTTTCTGCTGCCGTTCGTAGAGCCGCCTCCATCACGCCACCTGTTGTACCAAAAAGATCTGCAGCTCCAGTAGAATAACCGAGAGGATGGTCAAAATCACTTTCGGGCAGGCGGGTGAAATCAATACCATACGCTTTGATCATCCAGATTAGTTCTCGAGTAGTGACCACCGCATCGGTGTAGGGATAACCCTCGGGCGACTGTTGTTCAGGACGCTCAATCTCAAATTTTTTAGCCACACAAGGCATGACGCCAACGACATATATGTTTTGTGGGTCAATTCCCTTTTTTTCTGCGTAATAGGTTTTCAATAGTGTCGACAACATCTGCATCGGCGATTTACAAGTTGAAGCATGAGGAATCAATTCAGGGTAAAAATGTTCCATAAATTTAATCCATCCTGGTGAACAGGATGTGAGCAGCGGAAGATTTTCATTCTTCTCCAAACGGTGTACCAATTCATTGGCTTCTTCCACAATGGTCAAATCGGCGCCGAAATTGGTGTCAAACACTGCATCGAATCCTAAACGACGCAGTGCAGTCACCGTTTGCCCGGTGCAGGGCGTTCCGGGAGGCAGGTTAAAGCCCTCTCCGATTGCGGCGCGAATTGCCGGAGCAATATGCGCGATCACGAACAGATCAGGATTTTCCAGTGCTCGCCAGATCCGTTCGGTATGAGGTTTTTCTAAAAAAGCTGCCGTCGGGCAAACATTAATACACTGTCCGCAGTTTATGCAGACTGAATCAGCCATTCCAGCTTCAAATGCCGGCGATACAACGGTGTTAAACCCGCGATGGAGTTGACTCAGATTGTGAATGCCTTGTATTTCTGCGCAGACGCGCACGCAGCGGCGACAGAGGACGCATTTTTCCGCATTCCGAATGACGGAAGCACTTGAAGATTCAAGCGGATGCAGTTTTCTTTTCCCTTCAAAAAGGCGGTCGCGAACGCCTTGACTATAGGCAAGATTCTGCAGTTCACAGTTGCCATCCCGTTCACAAGTTTGACATTCCATCGGATGATTGTCGATGATCAATTCCACGATATCGCGTCGAGCCTGACGAATTTCCGGCGAGTTGGTCTTCACCCTCATACCTTCCCACACTTTAGCAGAGCAGCTGGTCATATACTTGTTGCTGCCTTCGACCTGTACAATACAGACTCGACATGCACCTTCAATGGATAATTGAGGGTGATAGCATAAACGCGGAATGCGAATTCCGATTGTCTCCGCAGCCTCCATGATGGTCATGCTTTCAGGCACGGATAGTTTTTCGTTATCGATATAAATATTTGCATGTTTCATAAAATGCCTTGAATTTTGCTGTTCAATTCAGCCGCCGTAACAAATCATCTTTAATTCCAAGTCAAATCACCGGCGTAAAAATCGCCTTATTTAGAATGAGCGGATGGCATGGTTTAAATCTTGAATACTGCGTCGAATTTACACACATTAAAACATTCACCGCATTTGATACAGGCTTTTTGGTCGATGAAATGAACTTGTCGCGGTCTGCCGGTGATACAGGTGGCCGGGCAACGTCGGGCACAAAGTGTGCATCCGGTACATTTTTCTTCAATGATTTCATAACGAATAAGTTGGGCACAGCGGTGTGATGGGCATCGTTTTTCGGTTATATGGATAATGAATTCCTCGCGAAAATTTTCAAGTGCACTCATCACCGGATTGGGTGCGGTCATTCCCAGGCCGCAAAGAGAGGCCTTCTGGATCATCCTGCTTAGTCGTTCGAGCTTGGTGATGTCATCCATTTGGCCATTTCCGGAGACGATGCGTTCTAATATTTCGAGCATCCGCAGTGTGCCTTCCCGACAGGGAACGCATTTGCCGCAGGATTCAGATTGGGTAAATTCTAAAAAGAACTTGGCAGTCTGCACCATGCAGTCGGATTCGTCAAGCACGATCATGCCGCCGGAGCCCATGATAGAACCCAATTTGGCTAACTCGTCATAATCCACTGGTGTATCGAGCTTATCGATGGGAATGCAGCCGCCGCTCGGGCCGCCGGTCTGCACGGCTTTGAGTTTTCGATTTTCGGGAATACCGCCGCCAATGTCAAAAATGATTTCTTTGAGCGTTGTACCCATGGGAACTTCGACCAGACCCGTATTCCTCACTTTGCCCGCCAGCGCAAACACTTTTGTGCCTTTACTTTTCGCAGTACCAATCCTTGAAAACCACTCTGCACCATAAAGAATAATCGTCGGCACATTCGCCCAGGTTTCAACATTGTTAATGACAGTCGGATGCCCCCAAAGCCCTGATTGAGTGGGATAGGGAGGTCTCAATCGAGGTTGTCCGCGTTTGCCTTCTATCGACAACATCAATGCGGTTTCTTCTCCGCACACAAACGCACCGGCGCCCAAGCGGATTTCGATGTCAAAGTCAAATCCCGAATTCATGATGTTCTCGCCCAGGAGGTTGTTTTCGCGGGCTTTGGCTATTGCTTTTTCAAGACGTTCTATGGCCAATGGATATTCTGCGCGGACGTATATAAAGCCTCGGCGCGCTCCAATTGCAAAGGCGCCAATCGTCATACCTTCGAGGATGATGAACGGATCGCCTTCCAAGGCACTTCGATCCATAAATGCACCCGGATCACCTTCATCAGCATTACAGACAACATACTTTGTGGGATCATTGGTGTAGGTTATGGCATTTTTCCATTTTTCTCCGGTTGGGAAACCGCCGCCGCCGCGTCCGCGAAGACCGGATTTCAATATCTCATCAATTACCCATGAAGGATCATCTTTCTCCAGCACCTTGGCCAATCCTTCATACCCTTTGTTCATGACATAGTCGACTAGACTTTCCGGATCAATGAGGCCACTGTTTCGCAACGTTAAACGAGTCTGTTTGTTAAAGAAAGAGACATCACCATACATGGAAAAAAATTGCTCGGTGATAAAATCAGCCTGAGTGAGATATTTACTATGAATCTGCTTTTGGCTGAAATGGGAATGGATGATTTCTTCAAGTTGCTCGTCAGTTTCAAAAGTGTAGATGACGCGTTCAGGAAACACCATCATGACCTGCTGCTTGCCCGCTTGATCATTGGCACACAGACCAAAACAGCCGCCGCCGAATATACGAACGGTTCCATCCGGTACGCCCTCTTTGACCAGTGCATCCATGATCATTTTTTCAGGATCAGCTTTGGTATGGCGGCATTTTTCTGAAGAGCAGACTGTGATTACATAATCATAACGCTTGTCCGTTTTTTTATCGAGTACAAATTCTGGGACAGTGATCCCTTGAAGAATATGTTCCTGGAAAATCGTCTGAACGCGGTCAATGGTGACCCGCTCATACTTGATCGGAATCTGTCCGGGGAAGAAGACGCCGACGATGGGTTCGCGCGCACAACGACCGGTGCAACCGGTTTGTTTGATCAATATGTCATCACGGCCTGATGCCCTGATCAGCTTTTGGAATTCTTTCATGACCAAATCAGAGCCCGCTGCTTTTTCACAAGTTGCAGAGCCTACTTGTATCAAGATTTTTTCCGCCAATCCACTTTGCTGTCGACGCGCTTCAATAAATTGCTTTAATGCGTCATAATAATGGAGAGCCTGACCCATGAATAAAAACCTCACCTGAGAGTAACCTGATTGCAGTATCCCGGTTTGGGATGATCTGCCGTCATTGAAAATGTAGGAGAAAATAATAATCCTTCTGACTAATTACAAGAGGAAACTCATCGTCGTAAGAGGACTTTGTATTTGCCGGGAAGATTTTGTATTTTAAATGGTAATAAAATTTGATGAACTTTATAATGGCTGCATCATATCCACACACTGTTTGTTGAATCTCTTTAGGGTTTCTCCGCATAATGCCACACGTTAAATAGACAGGCGATATAATGGTGAGTTCGTTCATTTTTCGGCAATATCTTGATTCAAAGGGGAGAGTACATCGAATTTGGTCTCTGATGAGAAAATGGATGATTCGACTCTGCAATGATCCTGCTTGTGAACTTGAAATTCACGGCACAGTTCTCCAACTGCCGCTGTCCCATTCTTTACCGATCAATCTTCGCGATTTTCCATTTTATGATCAGTTGCTCAGCAGGCTGAGTTATTTCCTGCATAACCAATATGGATATGTGCAGGCAATGGATATTGGTGCGAATATCGGCGATACTTTGGCAGCCATGCATCAAAATTCAGATAGACGAGATTTTTTTCTTGCCGTTGAACCGAATTCCAAGTTTTTTCACTATTTCATGCTCAATTGGCAGGATAAAAAAAATGTGATTGCACTCAATGCTTTGTGTTCAGATGCTCCGACTGTTGAAAAAGTGACCATGATTGAAAAAAACGGTTCAGCTTCGATCAGTCCTACGAACACGGGAACATTGATGAAAAGCTACACTCTCGATGAGCTCCTCGAACAATTTCCCCAATTGTCGCAGATAAACTTGGTCAAAATTGATACTGATGGATATGATTTTACGATAATCAATGGTGCGCGTCGGTTGTTGAGCAACTCCCTGCCCGCTCTTTTATTCGAGTGCGATCATTTTGGGAAATTGAATTATGCTCAAACTGCGATCCAGACTTTGACTTTGCTCAACGATCTCGGCTATCGACATGCGCTGGTTTATGATAATTGCGGCTATTTAATGGGCAAATTCGATTTACAGGACATGAGGCAGTTTAAGAACCTGCTTTTTTATCAGATTTCAAGTCCCCTGGCTTATTTTGATATATTGGTGATGCAGGAACGAATTTTGGATCGGTTTTTTGATTCTGAATGCCGCATGTTTTTGCAGACTCTGCGGGATAGCAACTTGGCAGAAAGCAGCGCAGCCATCCTGCAATCTTGATGCGCCGGTTTAACGATTGAATACATGCATATCCAAAGGCAACACGTACACCTGCATACCAGGTTTGATTTGCAGTTTTTTAAATTTATCCTGGGTGATCGTTGCCTGAATCAAATCCCCCCATTCACTCTTTAATTCCAATTTAACCGTTGGCCCCGCGGGATTAATGTGCAGCACGGTGCTCTTGATGGCATTATCACCATTGGGCTCACGGGATAAATCGAGAGCATGGGGGCGAACAAAAATGGTCGAAGTTTCAGGGGGTGTCGCTTGATTTTTCTGTGTTTCAGCCGTTTCGTGACCGATGAATTGCAGTTTGCCGGCTTCCATTCTGCAGCGAAACAGATTGACATCTCCTAAAAAGTTGAATACAAATGCATTTGCCGGATGATGATAAACCTCTTCCGGCGTGCCGATCTGCTCAATTTGGCCGCTATTCATGATCACCAAACGGTCAGCAACTTCGAGCGCTTCCTCTTGATCGTGGGTGACAAAAATAGTGGTGATATGAATTTCATCGTGGAGTCTTCGCAGCCAGCGACGCAACTCCTGACGAACTTTGGCATCAAGGGCGCCAAAGGGTTCATCGAGGAGCAAGACGCGCGGTTCCACCGCCAATGCGCGCGCAAGGGCGACACGCTGT
>RPQV01000134.1 GCA_003818595.1 Calditrichota bacterium | reverse complement strand
CATAGAGATATTGAAAATGAGAAGGTTTCGAGGCAGCCTCAATGACAGCCCAAGCGAGCGCTTCGCCGCCCACCCCGCCTCTTGCCCAAAGCTCGCTTTCGACGGCTGCTTGTGCACCTGCTTTGAGTGCTGCTGCTTTGACCAGCTCCAGCTCTTCTTGCGAATCCGTGTCAAAGCGGTTGATGGCCACTACTACGGGTATACCATGCAGTTGAACATTTTCAATTTGTTTGAGCAGGTTACCCAGACCCTCCTCGACAACGGCCGGAGCTGGTTTGATCAATTCAACATCGAGCGGTTTGCCGGCAGCAACTTTGAACTTGCCGCTGTGCATTTTCAGAGCTCGAATCGTGCAGACCAAAACCGCGACATCAGGTGTTTTCTCCATTTGACGACATTTGATGTTGAAAAACTTCTCTGCCCCGATATCAGCACCAAAACCGCTTTCCGTCACCACGAAATCAGCCAGCCGCAATCCAATTTTATCAGCGAGAATGGAACTGTTGCCGTGTGCAATATTGGCAAATGGTCCGGTATGCACCAGCGCGGGAGTGTTCTCCAGCGTTTGTATGAGATTGGGTTTAATCGCTTCTTTCAGTAAAACCGCCATCGCTCCTGCTGCTTTCAACATTTCAGCAGTAACTGGTTTACCATCCTGGGTAAAGGCAGTGATTATCCGTCCCAGCCGAGAACGCAAATCATGAAGATTGTGGGACAATCCCAAAACGGCCATCACTTCGCTCGCGGCTGTGATATCCCATTTGGATTCGTGTAATGGAGCATTGGATTTGCTTCCCAAACCAACCATCACTTGCCGAAGAGGACGATCGCTCATATCGATAACTCTCGGCCAACCAATCGTGTAGGGATCAATATCCAGCACATTCCCATGATATAAATGATTATCAAGAAAAGCAGCCAACAAATTATGGGCTGAACTGACAGCATGCACATCACCGGTAAAATGAAGATTAAAACGATCCATCGGAACCACTTGCGAATATCCACCACCGGCAGCACCCCCTTTAATTCCGAATGTCGGCCCCATCGAAGGTTGGCGAATGGTGCATACGGCTTTTTTGCCAATACGATTTAATGCCATTGACAATCCAATAGTCGTCACGGTCTTTCCTTCGCCTAATGGAGTCGGAGTAATTGCGGTGACGAGAACATATTTGCCCAACGGCCGATCATCGATTCTCTTCAAAATGGAAAGATTGATTTTTCCAATATCGCTCCCATAAGGTTCGATCTCCACCTTGGCTATTCCAAATGAAGCGGCAATTTCCTGAATTGGTTTGAGGTCAGCTTTATGAGAGATTTCAAGGTCGGACAACATTTCTTTTCCTTTCCGATTGACGAAGCACCGATTTTCATCTATTTCATTGATTTTGGCACTACAAATGTGACAATTGACAACGCATAATTATTCCAAAAACCATTTCATTTAAAATGGGAGATCATTTGAAACTCAAGGCTGCGGTCTATAGTCAGTCCAGTTTATTTTCAACTTGCGCATTCGTGCCCGCAACGTATTGGGTTGAACCCGCAGAAGTGTAGCAGCGCCGCGTGGACCTTCAACTCTGCCTTCGCATCGCTGCAAAACGGCTATGATGTAGCGGCGTATCGCCTCATCCAACGGCAACATCGCTGAGCCATCGGTTTTGAACGATTTGTCATTCATTTTAACCCTGTCGTCATCGAGAAATCCGAGCGCTTTTCCAATTTCCAACCCGGCCCCGTTGCCGATGAGGGCGGCACGGTCGATGACGCTCCCCAGTTCGCGGATATTTCCCGGCCAATGATAATGCTTCAATAATTCAATATCGCCGGCAGAGAGCATTTGCGGCGGCAATCCGAAACGAATCGCAGCTCGTTCAGCGAAATGATTGGCCAATGCAGGGATGTCTTCTGTTCGATCGCGCAGCGCCGGCAATAAAATGGGGAAAACCGCCAAACGGTACCATAAATCCTCGCGAAATAATCCCCGCCGGACCATTTCAGCCAGATCACGATGAGTGGCGACAACAACGCGGACATCCACATGAATCGGCTGTCGCGCACTAACACGTTCCAACCAGCCATCCTGAATAATGCGCAATAAGCGTACTTGGCCTGCCTGGGATAATTCGCCGATCTCATCGAGGAATAGCGTTCCAGTGTGCGCCCGCTCAAACCATCCTTGATGAGAGGCCACAGCTCCGGTAAAAGCGCCTTTCTCATGTCCAAATAATTGCGAATCGATAAGTTCAGGTGGAATTGCTCCGCAGTTGACTCGGATAAAAGGGCCTTCTGCTCTTGCCGAGCGCCGATGGATTTCACGCGCGATTAATTCTTTACCAGTCCCTGTTTCGCCAAGAATTAATACCGGGACATCGGAACGGGCAACCAGTTCAACCCGTTCCATCACCACCGCAAGACCATGCTCCGCACCGACCACAGGATTTTCGAGAGATTGGCGATAGAAACGCTGCATTAGGGACTTTTTCTCCGCCTCGGCGGTTTCACGCAATGCTGCGAGTTCCCTAATTCTTCGGTCATTTTCCAGCGCCACTGTGAACGGATCAAGCAGTGCTTCCATCATGTTCCGATGCTGTTGATTGAAATATTGGCCTTCGCGAGCGATTATAATGAGTAAACCGGAAATTTGATGGGGTGCACCAAGCCTTCCGATCAGCGTATCAGCAGCAGCCGCATCATCGGTAAGCAGCATCAAATCGTTTGCATCTTTTTCTGAACAATGAAAAAGGGGGGCAGTCTCGAACCGTTTTGCCAGCGTTTGCCAGAGTTTTGCAGGCATAGGCGCCTGTCCTGCCGGCAACTGACGTCCAGGCGATAAACCCACAGCTATCGTTTCTAAATACGAACGTTCTGCATCATAAACACAAATTAAAACCTGTTCCACGGGCAGATGCGGCAGCAAGAGTTCAGATATGGCACTGCAGGAACGAAAAATCTCAATGTGTCGGCAGGCTTCCTGCCAAACCTGAAGCAGAATAAGTTGAAATCTTTGCATTAACAACTACCATATTTTTCAGTTGTACGCAATATTTGATAGTTTACACTGCCAAATATAGCAGTTATCAAAATAAGATTCAAGAATAATTTTCTATCATATTGTTTTTATTCAACTCTTCTGCGCGTTCATCTGCGGCACATAATTTGATTTTAAAAACCGGAATCGACAACGACCAGGCGCTCCAAATAATATTGGAAGGAAAATCATCATGGAAAATAAAATGGTTCGTATTGTCAGGCATCTGTGCATGGCCGGCCTCATTTATTTCATCCCCACACCGGCTCTAACACAAAGTATGACGCCATCAGATTCGCTCCTGCAGCAGCGACTGGAAGAAATTGATCAAAAAGAACGCATATTAGAGCGCAAGTGGGAATTGGCTCAGGAGGATGCTACTGCTAAAAGCAAACAAACGGCAGTGGCGGCAGCCGGTAAAGATGGTTTCAATCTTAAATCAGCAGACGGCAATTTTCAACTCAAATTGCGCGGCTATATTCAATCTGATGCACGTTTCTTCGGAGCGGATGATCAGGACAGCTATCCGAATACGTTTTTAATGCGACGCATCAGGCCGATTTTTGAAGGCACTCTCGACAAGCACTTTGATTTTTACCTGATGATGGATTTTGGCGGTGGAAGCGCAACAGTTCAAGATGCTTATATCGATTTTCATTATGTGCCCCAAATGCGTCTGCGCTTCGGAAAAATGAAGGGACCAATCGGGATCGAGAGGCTGCAGTCGGGCGCCAATCTTTTGTTCATGGAACGTTCGCTTCCGACAAATCTGGTGCCCAATCGCGATCTGGGCATACAACTTCATGGTGAATTGGCTCAAGGCGCAATAACTTATGCGGTGGGTCTTTTCAATGGCGTTGTAGACGGCGCCAGTGCAGACACAGATGTCGAAGATGGAAAAGACATCATGGCGCGTTTATTCTTGTTGCCCTTTAAGAACAATGACGGATGGCTGCAGAATTTTGGTTTCGGCCTGGCACGCAGCAGCGGCATCCAAAACGGCACCGTATCGGCGCCGGCTCTCACGAGCTATAAAACCCCGGCACAATTGACCGCTTTCCGCTATCGCTCGGATGGTACTGCGGCAGGAACCGTGATTGCCAACGGCAAGCGGACACGCATGTCACCCCAGGCTTATTTTTATAATGGTCCTTTTGGTATATTAGCTGAATATGTCATTTCAGAGCAGGTCGTTAAATTAGATGCCGCCAATAGAAAGCTGGGCAATAGCTCATGGCAGGTCGCTGCATCATACATGCTCACCGGGCAAAAACTGACATTCAAGGGAGCAGCTCTCTCCAATTCGTTTAATCCGAAAGAAAACAGTTGGGGTGCGTTCGAACTGGCAGCGCGTCTCAGCAATCTATCCGTCGATGAGAACTCGTTTCCGCTATTCGCCGACAATGCAAAATCCATCCAGGAGATCAACTCCATTGGCGTCGGCATCAATTGGTATCTGAATAAAAATATCAAATTCAGTTTGAACTATGAACAATCCACTTTTGATCGAGGAGCGGCCAAAGAAGCGGACAGAGTCCAGGAAAAAGTCATATCCAGTCGTTTGCAGCTCAGCTATTGATCAATGAGGCTTTTCATTTTGTATAATGAATCAATTTTGGAGAAATAAAATGACTCCCCAAACAAAATGCATCAAATCGCTTTTTTCGTTTTTCGTTTTCTGTCTTGCCTTTACGTTTTCATACCCCGCCTTGGCGCAAAAAAAGCCAACAACGCTGTTGAACGTTTCCTATGATCCCACACGAGAATTGTATCAGGATTTTAATGCTGCATTCGCCAAATATTGGAAGGAAAAAACGGGAGAGAGTGTCACCATCAATCAGTCCCATGGCGGTTCGAGCAAACAGGCGCGTGCGGTGATCGATGGATTGCAGGCCGATGTGGTCACCCTGGCATTAGCCTATGATATAGATGCCATCGCAGAACAGGCAAAACTACTGCCGCCCGATTGGCAAAAGCGACTGCCGCATAACAGTGCCCCTTATACTTCGACTCTCGCTTTTCTTGTGCGCAAGAATAATCCTAAAAAAATCAAAGATTGGGATGATTTAATCAAACCGGGGGTTTCAATCATTACTCCCAATCCTAAAACCTCAGGCGTCGCCCGATGGAATTATCTCGCCGGTTGGGGTTATGCCCTCAAGAATAACAACGGCGATGAACAAAAAGCCAAAGAATTTATCACCAAACTTTTCAAGAATGTACCTGTCCTCGATTCAGGCGCCCGAGGCGCCACCACCACCTTCGTTGAGCGCGGCATTGGCGATGTTCTGATCAATTGGGAAAACGAGCTGCTTCTCATCAAAAAACTGAATCCGGAAAATTACGAGATCATCGTCCCCTCGCTCAGCATTCTGGCCGAACCGACGGTCGCACTGATCGACAAAGTGGTCGATAAGCACCATACTCGTACCGTTGCACAAGCCTATCTCGAATATTTATATTCAGAGGAAGGTCAGGAAATTGCAGCCAGAAATTTTTATCGGGCACACTCGCCCGCAATCGTCGCTAAATATGCCGCACAATTTCCACAGATCAATCTTTTCACGATTGATGATGTTTTCGGCGGTTGGCAGAAAGCCCAAAAGATACATTTTTCTGATGGCGGAGTTTTCGATCAGATCTATCTGCAAAAATAAAAAAAGGTTCAACAGCAAGCATGAATAACAATCTGCAGCTGATTCTCCGATATTATTAAAAGGAAATGAATGAAAGCTCATTGGTTTAAAAAGCGCAGCGTAATCCCCGGTTTCGGACTGACGATGGGATTTTCACTGCTTTACCTGAGTTTGTTGGTGCTGATCCCGCTCGCAGGCATTTTCCTCAAGACTGCAACGATGAGTTGGGCGCAATTCTGGGAAACAATCGCATCACCGCGCGCATTAGCTTCCTACCGCCTCAGTTTTGGCGCCGCCTTTATCGGCGCTTTACTTAATGCTGTTTTTGGATTGATTGTCGCTTGGGTGTTGGTGCGTTATCGTTTCCCCGGGAAGCAATTAGTAGACGCGATCGTCGATTTACCGTTTGCATTGCCGACTGCTGTCGCGGGCATCGCTTTTACCGCCATCTATACTCCAAACGGATGGATCGGCAAATGGTTGGCGCCATTAGGATTGAAAGTTGCATTCACACCGTTTGGTGTGATTCTCGTCCTCACGTTCATTGGCCTTCCATTTGTTGTCAGAACCGTGCAGCCGGTCTTGGAAGATATCGAACCTGATGTTGAGGAAGCCGCAGCCATTTTAGGTGCACATCGTATCCAAACCATTGGGCGTGTCATTTTCCCTACGGTGTGGCCGGCGCTGCTCACTGGTTTCGCCATGGCGTTTGCCCGCGCCATTGGCGAATACGGTTCAGTCATTTTTATCGCCGGCAACATGCCGATGCATACAGAGATCACACCGCTGCTGATCATCACTAAATTGGAGCAATATGACTATACTGGGGCAACAGCGCTCGCTGTCATCATGTTGATGGTATCCTTTGTGCTATTGCTGCTGATCAATCTGCTGCAGTGGTGGACTACCCGTCAGCAACGAGCCTGATTGAAACCAATGAGCAACTCTGTACCGATTCAGAAAAATGAACGATGCACGATCATGGCAGTAACCACGATTTCACATTGAGAGCCGTAAATGACAAGCCAATCCTCTACAATATCCATTCAAATGCAGAGTCGATCCATCAGTAGGCGCGTCCGTACTGAACCGTTTTTCGTTAAAATGATGTTGATCATCTTAGCCTTGGGTTTCCTCGGCTTATTCATATTTCTTCCTGTTGTGGTGGTTTTCACGTCCGCACTGCAAAAGGGATGGCAATTTTATATTTCAGCCTTTCGTGAGCCGGAGGCGCTTGCCGCTATTCGCTTAACTCTTCTGGCTGCAGGGATTGCGGTTCCCTTAAATCTTATCTTCGGATTAGCCGCCTCATGGGCAATCGCAAAATTCGAGTTTAAGGGTAAAAACCTTCTCATCACCTTGATCGATTTACCTTTTTCCGTTTCTCCGGTTGTCTCCGGTATCATATATGTATTAATTTTCGGACTTCACGGTTGGCTTGGCCCTTGGTTGTATGAACATAATATTCAAATCATTTTCGCTGTGCCCGGCATTGTGCTCGCGACTATCTTTGTAACATTCCCATTTATTGCGAGGGAACTCATTCCTCTGATGCAGGCTCAAGGAACTGAAGAAGAAGAGGCTGCAATTTCGTTAGGCGCCAACGGATGGCAAACGTTCTGGCGCGTCACCTTACCAAATGTGAAATGGGGTGTCATATACGGCGTTATACTCTGCAACGCCCGCGCAATGGGAGAGTTCGGAGCTGTCTCGGTTGTATCAGGGCATATTCGTGGTTTGACCAACACTCTGACATTGCACGTTGAAATTTTGTATAATGAGTATAATACCATCGCTGCGTTTTCTCTCGCTTCTCTATTGACGTTATTGGCCCTGGTCACTCTGGCCGCAAAGAGTATTGTTGGATGGAAAACGAGACAGCACATCAAAAACGCAGAAAAAATCAGCGAGGAGAAAGCGTCATGAAAATAGAATTTCAAAACCTGACCAAACGATTCGGCGCATTTACCGCGCTCAAAAACATTAGTTTGCAGGTGCAGACCGGCGAGCTTCTCGCACTGCTCGGACCATCAGGCTGCGGTAAAACCACACTTTTGCGCATTCTTGCAGGATTGGAGTACTGTGATGAAGGTCGGATCCATTTTAACGGCGAGGACGCAACCAGCCAGAATGTACGTGCTCGTCGTGTGGGATTTGTCTTTCAGCATTACGCTTTGTTCCGTCACATGACGGTATTTGAAAATATTGCATTTGGATTGCGCGTGCGACCACGCAATTTGCGCCCGTCCAAACAGGAGATACAGGAAAAAATTCACGGATTGCTGAGATTGGTCAAACTGGAAGAGCTTTCCCACCGTTATCCCACCCAACTGTCGGGCGGGCAACGACAGCGTGTCGCCCTTGCGCGCGCATTGGCGGTGGAACCGCGAGTTTTGCTCCTCGATGAACCCTTTGGCGCCCTTGATGCCAAAGTT